>NZ_JAVJNP010000216.1:0-17524 GCF_040217205.1 Coleofasciculus sp. A1-SPW-01
GAGTTCTTGAGCAAATGGGCTTGGGACTAGCAAATCGTTAGGCAACTGAGGCGGCATCATGTATAAACCCCTACAAAAGAAAAATTCCTCCTGGACTCCAACAACGGCACAGAAAAAAAGTAAGAGTCCGTCTAAATTAGGGCATTTTTCGATTCAACCCAAGCCAAATCAAAAATCGTCTCAGTCGCCGGAAATAGGCGAGTATTCCAGAGACTCGGCGGATAGACTAGCCGCGAATGTGATGCGAAGTCTAGAAGCCAAGGATTCCCAGGAGACAGAAACGCCAACAGTGCAGCCTCAGTCAGAATCAAGAATTTCAGTTGCTGATGTTGTCGGACAGAGAATGTCCACCCTAACGCCACGCACTTTGACTCCACTCCAGAGAAAGTTAACAGTCGGGCAACCGGGCGATAAATACGAACAGGAAGCTGATGCCGTAGCTGCCAAAGTCGTCGAACAGATTAATTCTCCCACGTCCCAGCAACTCGTACAAGGAAAAGTAGAGCCTGTTGTTCAGGCAGTTGAGTCTAAAAATATAACTCTGCAAGCTAAAGCTGAGCCAATTATTCAGCGTGATGATGAATCTGAAAAACCGCCACTGGAGCAGATAATTAGAGATTATCAAGTTCAGGATGATCAAGTTACGAATTGGAGTCCCACAGCTTTGGGTGCTATACCTATTCCTTTTACAGGGGAATATCGTGTAACCGAGACAGAAGCAGAATTGCTGGATAATCTTAGTTTTAATCGTGGATTAATGGGCTTGAATACATTTAATACGATTAAAAATCGAGCATTTGGTGAATCAGAGAATCAATTTCCTCAGCCAAGCAATATACCTGCCTATGTACCGGATGAACGTCAAGCAGAATGGGTAGGTAATGATGGTCACCGGGATGCCTTCCGTCACGCTTATTGGAACAGCTTACTGGTTAGAAACTTTGGAAAAGAGTGGACTAATCAATTCACCACAGCTCATGAAGCACTGCCAGGGAACCCAGCCACTCGCGAGGCTATGGATTTATATAATAACGAAGTCGGACGGCAAATTGCTATCGATAATCCTGAGGCAAATGATGTAGAAATAGCTGATTTGGTTAGACAGGCAAGCGATAATGGAGAACTGATTGTTATTGATCAAAGCAGTAAGCTTGCTTGGAGTAATCAAGTTCCTTTGTGGCAACATGGTTTAACTGATGGAACACCAGGGAGAGGTGGACAACCAGTACCTGAAGGTAATGCATCTGCCCAATAGTGTCGCAGTTTGCTCTGAATATCAGGAGATTATTTTAAGATGAAATTTGTTATAGCAGCCGTGTCAGGCATTGTGGCAATAACACTATTATTAATGCTTACAGGTAACGGTTCAATGATTACCTCTAATAATCAGGTGAAAGTGATGAGTACCACTGTTTCTACGGGAAATTTTGATTCCGCATTATGGAGAGCGCAATATAAAAAACATCAGCGTGATAATCCTCGCATTGGTATGGTTCCTGCTTTAGAACGGGAAGTTTTACACAAAGGTATGTCCCGAGAAGTAGTAAGAGAGATTCTTGGACGACCTGAGCAAGTCCGAGAAAATGCAGACTTGTATGATTTGGGAGTCTCTCCTTTTGGAGTTGACTATGAACAATATGTAATTGAGTATGATCAGGAAAACAAAGTAGTTCAATTTTTTATTAGTCGCGGATAGAGCTATGCCTTAGTATGACAACAAGCGATGTATTGCGAAGTATTCCTCTGAGTAAACTCTCGGTAGAGTTACTAGAGCAGGATTTACAGTTGGGCAGCAAACTCGTTCAGGTGGAAGGTTCTGTACGAACAACCGCCTGGATGATAGATTATGACGCTCTCGAACCGTGGAAACGTTGTTTAATCGATAATGGTGATTTATTACCGTCTTGGGCATACTGGTGGTTAACCCTGACAGCCGAACTCGCTTATAATGCGTCTTGGAGTAACTATTCTGCCTTAATTATTCAGAGGACAAACTCTGATACTCAAAGTCCACTGGGAAATTTCTTGAGCTGGAGAACATCTCCCTACCAAATATTGCCACTGATGGTCGAAGATATATGTGATGCCTTAACAATTCGCTCTTCATCTGTCGGCTTTGCCGTAGCGTGGGGAGTGAATAGTCGTGACTTCAACCATCCTGTGTTACCCATCTCCTGTCGAGGAGCCATTTTGCCTGTGGTAGATGGTATGGGAATTTTGTGTATAGCTACAGATGAAGATCGTAGTACCCTGGATATCTGGATAGGCGATGAGGAGATAGGATGACAGAGTTTCCTCCAGGATTAAGCTGGATTCAATAAATCATCAGGCAACTGAGGCAGCATCATGTATAAACCCCTACAAAAGAAAAATTCCTCCTGGACTCCAACAACGGCACAGAAAAAGAGCAAGAGTCCGTCTAAATTAGGGCATTTTTCGATTCAACCCAAGCCAAATCAAAAATCGTCTCAGTTGCAGGAAATAGGGGAGTATTCCAGAGACTCGGCGGATAGACTAGCCGCGAATGTGATGCGAAGTCTGGAAGCCAAGGGTTCCCAGGAGACAGAAACGCCAACGGTGCAGCCGCAGTCAGAATCAAGGATTTCAGTTGCTGATGTCGTTGGACAGAGAATGCCCATCGTGATGACACGCACCCTGACTCCACTCCAGAGAAAGTTAACAGTCGGGCAACCGGGGGATAAGTACGAACAGGAAGCCGACACAGTAGCGGCAAAAGTTGTCGAACAGATTAATTCTCCCACGTCCCAGCAATCCGTACAAGGAAAAGTAGAGCCTGTCGTTGAGCCGACAGTGATGCGTGATGGTGGAGTTGGTGGAGGTGCGGTTGATGCTTCTATTGAGCAAGGTATTCAACAAGCCAAAGGTGGTGGACAGGGGCTTTCAGAGGACGTTAGAGAGCCAATGGAGCAGGCGTTTGGGGCTGATTTTAGTGGCGTGAGGGTGCATAACAATAGCAATGCTGATCAGCTTAATCACTCCTTAAATGCCCGCGCGTTTACGACGGGTCCGGATATCTTTTTTAAGCAGGGGGAATATAATCCAGGAAGTCGGGATGGGCAAGAGTTATTGGCACATGAATTAACTCATGTAGTTCAGCAGGGAGTTGGTCAAAAACAAACTTTGCAAAGAACTCTAGGGGATGGACATGACTTAACCTCTCCTCGTTTCTCCAAATTGCTGGATTTGGAGGAAGCATACGATGACGAAACCCTGATTAAGAAAGGCTCCTCTGGTCGAGGTGTGCAAGCTATCCAGCAAGCTTTATACGACATCGGCATCCCCCTGCCAAAATTTGGAGCAGACGGGGAATTTGGCGCAGAAACTGATGCCGCAGTTCGTCAATTTCAAAAAGGCAAAGGTCTTGTACCCGATGGACTGGTTGGTCCGAAAACAATGGCTGCCCTTGATGCTCGTTTCCCACCTGTGACTCTTCCGGCTAAGGCTAAATTAAGAGCTACGTGGAATTGGTCTTGCGTAAAGGATATTCTCTGTCCTTGGAGTCCTCACACGGTTGATGTACTGAGTTCCTATACTGTCAAATCCTTTGATAGTATCTTCTGGGATGACGAGAAGTGGGATGGTAAATCTTGGGTTGTAGATCCATTTCCTGGTGGAGGATACCAAAGCACATCTGACAGGGAAATTGGTCTTCTCAATGATGAAACCTGCGAGGCAGTTGCGGAAACTCTTTACCACGAGGTACTCCATGCTAAGCAACCTAGTACCCACTCTACTACTCAAGAGGTAGAAGGCTATGCTTATCGAATTGGGGAGGAATTTTCTATCGGAATGGGTCTCTCTGGGTTTCCTGAACTTCGCTCCAGTGATGCTCAAGGGCGGGAGTATGCTGATCAAGCTAAGGTAGACGAATTTGTAGCGGCTGAGTACCCTTCAGTTGCAGGAGGAGGAGAGGAAATCATCGGACGATTAGGTTCTGGTCCTGATGTGGAGGTTCTTCGCCCAGATGGTAGTGTTTATGTTCGACCTGCAAAGATTGGTGAAAAAGTTCCTGGTCCAATCCGGACAGTTAACGAAGTGACACATGATACTTCTAAATGGACATGTTAATCCACTTTTTCAGCTACTTTCTCAATGTCGTTAACCCGAATCCTCCTATGTCTCCTACTCTCACTGGACAAACGGTTACCATCACTTATGAGTCAAACCTAGCTATAGGTCATGGTCACTTTGAACTGAATAACCCCGACGATTCTCCCCTTTCAGCTTCTGTGAAACATCTTTGGTTAAAGGTAGGAGATGAGCGTCAGTTAGTACAGCCAGTTACTGTCTGGGATCGAGAGGAACAAGTCAGTTTAGACCCCCAGTCTTTCCAAGTTAGCGCCAATGATTCTTTGGAATTTTATATGACTTTTCCCAAAATAACAGATCAACCTGCCTTTGGAGAGTCTGTGGGGGTCGTATTACAGTTGCAGGCAGGTGAGGTTTGCCTAGAAGCGACGTCTCCTATAAAGTTGGTAAGGCGATGGAGACGGTAAATTAAAACGTCAAATCGGAGAAAAGGTATAAGGTGAAGGGGAAGCCGTGCGATCGCGCTTGGGAATTTGTCCTGGAAAGCCCCATTTAACGAGACAGTAGATAGCAAAATTAGCTGTGTTAAAATGACAATCTAATAACGTGTAGGCGATGGCTGTTTTGGTTAGTGCGATCGCGGATATTGTCGGCTGCGTTACGGCAAGATTTATGCTTTATGCGCTACGTTGTTTTTCGCAGTTCGCTGGCGCGTAGTGATAGTGTTCTGGATAGGCGATGAGGAGATAGAACGATAGAGTTTCCTCCAGGATTGAGCTGGATTCAATAAATCATCAGGTAACTGAGGCGGCATCATGTATAAACCCCTACAAAAGAAAAATTCCTCCTGGACTCCAACAACGGCACAGAAAAAGAGCAAGAGTCCTTCTAAATTAGGGCATTTTTCGATTCAACCCAAGCCAAATCAGAAATCGTCTCAGTCGCCGGAAATAGGGGAGTATTCCAGAGACTCGGCGGATAGACTAGCCGCGAATGTGATGCGAAGTCTAGAAGCCAAGGATTCCCAGGAGACAGAAACGCCAACAGTGCAGCCTCAGTCAGAATCAGGGATTTCAGTGGCTGATGTTGTCGGACAGAGAATGCCCACCGTGACGCCACACACCCTGACTCCACTCCAGAGAAAGTTAACAGTCGGGCAGCTAGGAGATAAGTACGAACAGGAAGCCGATACCGTAGCGGCCAAAGTTGTCGAACAGATTAATTCTCCCACGTCCCAGCAACCTGTACAAGGAAAAGTAAAACCAGTAGCTCAGCCGACAGTGATGCGTGATGGCGGAGTTGGTGGAGGTGCGGTTGATGCTTCCGTTGAGCAAAGTATTCAACAAGCCAAAGGTGGCGGACAGGGGCTTTCAGAGGAAATTAAAGAGCCAATGGAACAGGCGTTTGGGGCTGATTTTAGTGGCGTGAGGGTGCATAACAATAGCAATGCTGATCAGCTTAATCGCTCCTTAAATGCCCGGGCGTTTACGACGGGTCCGGATATCTTTTTTAAACAGGGAGAATATAATCCAGGGAGTCGGGATGGGCAAGAGTTGTTGGCGCATGAGTTGACTCATGTAGTGCAGCAGACCACTGCTTCAAAGCCAATAGCACGGATGAAAACTGAGGTAATCCAACGAGTTGCTGTGGCTGCACCTGCTGTTGTTTTTGGTCCTGTGGGTTTGACAATTGTTGGATTTGGGATTGTTGTTTGGTACTTGAACAACGGCGGTTGGGAAGAAATTGGCAGGATTAGTAATGTTATTGCTAGAGGTATTGATGGTACTCTGGAAGACCTTGAAAATATACTTAATAGAGCGGGTGATACGGCTAGAGAGGGGCTAAGGGAAATTGAAGATTATATTCGAGAACATATTTTCCCAATGGCTGCTCGGGTAAATCAAGCGGATACAGGCATATTGGCAGAAGCTAACGAACTCATAAGTAGCGGTAGAGCTGGAGATATTTGTGAAGCACTTGCTATCTTGATGGCGGAGGCTAAAGCTGCTGGAGATACCAACAAAATCAACAGAATCAAAGCAACCCAAAAAGCAAAAAGATGTAGGCACAGTCGCTATAGTCGCGATAGTTAGAGTTAAGGAGTTATTTTCATGCAAGATACTAGGATTAATAAGTTAATAGAAAAGTGTGCTTCTGGCGAACCTAAAGAGCAAGCTTTTGCACTTCAGGAATTAGTCAAAATGAAAGCTGATTCGGCTGTCCCCGTGATATTAGAATTACTGCACTCTTCTGATGAGGGAATTCGCTTCTGTGCAGCAGAAGCTCTTGGTGATTTGGGAGAAAACGAAATTGAATCTGTTGGCTGTGCACTTATAAACTTACTAGTCGATCCAAAAGAGCTGGTTAGATCGGGGGCAACAGATTCCTTGGGAATACTTGCTTATAAACCAGCAAGAGATTCAATCGAGTCATTGTTACTTAACGATTCGGCTCCCCTGGTTCGGGCGTCAGCAGCAGAAACGCTTGGAGATCTAGGAGATCCTGATGCTCTAGATACTTTAAAATCAGCAATGCAAGATCCTGATGAAGCAGTTCGGTCTTATGCAGCTAACTCCCTCGGACTTGTAGGTAAACCCGATCTATTACCACAGCTTCAAACTTACATTGAATCAGAAGATTCCCTAGAAGTTAAAGCTGAACTATTAGCAGCTAAATACAGGCTTGGTGACACGGAAGCCATAAAATCGCTATTGACTTTTTTTGAAAATGCGGATGAAGATTTAGCTACCGTTATGCTCAATATATTAGGTGATTTGATAGATCGCAAAATACCATTAACAATTACTTCTGATGCATCCGAAATTTGTCAAGTATTGAATTTACTTGAAAAGCGTTTCCCACTATTAGCTCATCATAGTCAGAGCATTATAGCAAAATTAGCCGTGTTAAAATCACAATCTAATCAAGTGTAGGCGATCGCTTTTTTAGTTAGTGCGATCGCGGATCTTGTTGGCTGCGTTAACGAAGTAACGCAGCCATCCAACTTGATGACGGTGCGTTACGGCAAGATTTATGTACTAAGTCGTTTCTTGCATTTCCCTTGTCCGCACTGATAACGTTTTCGTCTGATTCCCCCGCACCACTTTGATTTGGAGAACTTGATTCACACCACTATTCTCAACCAAACGTTGCAACTGTTCTGCACTTGTCACCGATTGTCCATTAATGGCGGTGACAACATCCCCACGACGCATACCTCCTGCTGCTGCTGGAGAGTCTGGTACAACTTGCACGACTAAAACCCCATTCACTTCCGGTACCATAAACGAGGAATTTGGATCGCGATTGTTTTCTTGCGCCAATTGAGGGGTTAGGGTAGTCATGCGAATACCGATGAACGGGTGGACAACTTTTTCACCGCGCATCAATTTGGCAGTAATTTCTTTAGCTTTATTGATGGGAATGGCAAACCCAATCCCCATCGCATCCGCACGAATGGCGGTATTAATGCCAATCACTTGTCCCTGTTGGTTTAACAGTGGACCCCCCGAATTACCAGGGTTAATCGCCGCATCAGTTTGAATGAAATCAAGTCGTTTTTCGGGAATCCCGGCTTCTGCACTCGATCGCTGGAGGGTACTGATAATCCCTAGCGTCACGGTATTATCTAACCCCAAGGGATTCCCCACCGCGATCGCCCAATCCCCAACTTGTACGTTAGTCGAGTCTCCCAATGTGACAACTGGCAAATTGTTGCCATCAATTTTGACCACCGCTAAATCGGTGATTTCATCGACACCCTGGACATTTCCTTCAAACTGGCGTCCGTCTTTGAGAATCACCGTTACCTTATCTGCCCGATCCACCACATGGGCATTGGTGACAACTACACCAGTGGGATCAATAATAAACCCAGATCCTTGACCCCGCAGACGGCGTTCTTGGGGCATTTGGGGAAATGCATCCTCCCCGAAAAACCGCCGGAAGAAGGGATCATCAAAAAATGGATCGAGGCGGCGTGTCACTGTACGTTCTGTGTCAATTCGTACTACAGCAGGTCCGACTTGATTCACCGCCGCCGTGACAAAACTGCCGCCGATATTGGTAATGGGTGGGCGTTGGGCGAGAACTATTGGGGATTCGGGTTCATTTGTCAAAATCGGTTCAGCGTGAGAGGGTGAGACATTATAAAACCCAACCGTCAACAGAACACCTGTCGCGATCGCGATCAGATAAGCGCTGATTTGGCGTAATCGAGGGAACAACGTTGTCAATCGCATAACCTTATTCTTAAGTTCAGTTGTATGTATCTATGATCATCTATCCAAATTATTGTCACAAGCACTTAACATTGGCTGGTTGATCCAGGACGTTCTTTGAGCCAAGAGTGTTTCAGCGATGGGCGATTCCCCTTCCTTAGAAAACCTGGCTCCCAAACATCTCAACTCTGGATTAGGATGAACAGTAAGAACAAATCCATCAACGTTGCCAATCCCGAACTGGAGCTAAGCCATTGATTAATGAAACCTATACTCGGTCAGACTCAGACCAACATTCGCTAAATCAATCCTTCCACACCAGTCATGGTGAGCATGATCATGATCATGGTGGATCAACCCACGCCCATGTTCACGATGAGGAGTCTCTGCGGCGAATTGTCAATCGGCTTTCTCGAATTGAGGGACATATCCGAGGGATTAAGACGATGGTACAGGAAAGCCGTCCCTGTCCAGATGTGCTGGTGCAAGTTGCCGCCGTGCGAGGTGCATTAAATCGAGTTGCCCGAGTTATTTTAGATGAGCATTTAACTGAATGTATCGGTCGGGCGGCGGAGGAAGGTAACATGGAGGCGGAAATCGAACAATTGAAGACCGCGTTAGATCGATTTTTACCCTAGTTCTTTTGGTGAGGGAGAGGTGGAGTTTTGAGTTTGTGTAGGGGCGGGTTTCACGACTATCGTGTCTGACCTCACCCAGATGGAATTAAACCCGCCCGTGTGCAGGGGGACAGGGAGAAAATCTGGACGGGTGGATACATTGAGATCTCCATTATGATCCCGATTTTGAGCATAATTAAGGATAGAACTATCTGGCTATAAATTCCTGCTGAGTGTGGTTCTCAGCACAAGATTTCAATCAAGAGTGCGATCGCCTTATGGCTAATTTTTACTGGAAACGTCCCTATACCGTCCTTGCCGCGTTATTGGTGGGGGTAACTGGCTGTTCATGGAATTCTCCTCCCGATACGGCTGAAAGTCAGCATTCCCCATCCCAAGCTGACTCCCCGGCTGAATCAATTCTAGCGGTGGAAAATTCCCCATCTTGTCCGCCCCAAGTTGATCCCTTTACCAAAGCGATTGACAAAGCGATGGGGGCGGCGAATCTGGCTCAATCTGCCCAATCGCCCCAAGATTGGGATTTGGTTGTCTTAGGCTGGATTCAAGCGATTGAGGCGATGCAATCAGTGCCACCGGATAGTCCGAAACGGGCATTTGCTCAGAAAAAGGTGGCAGAATATCTAAACAACTTAGATGTTGCCCAACAAAAAGCGACGACAAAAACCTCTCCTCTACCCTTTGCCAGCTTTAATAACCCCATCTTTGAAGAACAACTCCTGCTGTATCTGTCTTACGTCGCCGCCGTTGGTCCGCCAGATGTCCTGATTGTGGGCAGTTCACGGGCATTAGTTGGTGTTGATCCCCAACAATTGCAACAAGTTCTGGCGCGTTACGGCAAAGGGGGGTTAAAAATTTTCAACTTTGGCGTGAATGGGGCGACGGCTCAAGTGGTTGATTTTCAACTGCGGCAACTTTTAACGCCGGAACAACTCCCGCGCCTGGTGATTTGGGCAGATGGTGTGCGGGCGTTTAATAGTGGGCGAACGGATAAAACTTATAATAGTTTGGCAACATCGGCGGGATATCAACAGGTAATGGCAGGGAATCGCCCCAAATTACCGGAACCGACGACCAAAACCCCAAATACTTGTGAAGAGATTCCAGCATCAATCACCCAGAGTCCCGACTCAGAGAAATCGACACAACCGAGCGATACGATACCTGCTAATGATACGGCTGAACGCTGGCGATTAACCCGCGTTTCCTTTGAAACCAGTAGCAATCCTATCACCACTCCAGAGACTCGGTTACTTTTAACTCAGTTAGGGGGAAGCCAACCGCAACGACTAGCACTGGCACGTAATACTACAGGGTACAGTGCCGTAGCGATGGATGCCAATGGCTTTCTGCCGATGGATAGTAAATTTGACCCAAAAACGTACTATCAGCAAAATCCCCGTGTTGCGGGGCGTTATGATGCCGATTATCAACCGTTTAGCTTTGCAGGTTCGCAGGCGGTGGCGTTGAATTCGATTCAGGCGTTTTTAGCACAGCAGCAGATTCCTTTGGTGATTGTGAATTTGCCTGTAAGTGATGATTATTTAGATTCGGTGCGTTTAACTCGTGAACGGCAATTCCGTAAGCGAATGCAGCAGAAGGCGGCTCGGAATGAGTTTGTTTTTGTGGATTTAGGAGAGCAATGGAAAAATCAGAATCAGTATTTTGCTGATCCGAGTCATCTTAATCGGTATGGCGCGGCGGCTGTGGCGAGTCTCTTAGCCGATAAGTCTGAGATTCCTTGGTCTCAACGTTGAGAGGAGATGAGGGTAGGAAAAGGTTAGCGAAAGTACATATAGCAACCGCAATAGCGGTTAGGACACATCATTTATGTAGAGACGCGCCATGGCGCGTCTCTACAATGGTGCTTATTCTGCCGATGTACCTTGTTCCAGCCAACTCGACAAATCTTCCAGGCTATTAAAGCTTAAAATTGTCTGGACTAAACGTTCTAAATCTTTCCCAGACAAACCTTCGATTTTCCAGCTAATGTTTTTAGGAATTTCGCCAAAACGCTGCTGGAGAAAAGCTATTACTACTCCGAGCTTTCCTTGTAGAATTCCTTCATCTTTAGCTTGAAGGATTCGCCCTGTTTCATCTTGTAACATTATTGCTCGCCGCTCCAATTCCTCCAATTCTTCTACGGTGAGATTCGCTTGATTCGCGATATTTAGGGCTTTCTCTATTGCAGATACTTCCGCTAAGGAGGCGGGAATGCTTTCCCAGGTTGCTGCTTCTTTAATAAAGTAAATCCACTTATCCGTCAAACTATTTAACTCAGACAAGGTTTTATTGAATTTTGGTAATTCTATGAAAATGAGTTGTAATTCTACAGCTTTATACTTAAATGACTCTTCCTCTTCTTTGAAAATAAACTTTGTCACAACTTTAGGGGTTTCTTGAAACATGATAAAATCAGCAATATTTATAGCAATTACTGGATTTAACAGCCAGTAACCTTCGCCAACGCCTAACTGATTTGCGTAAGTCTTAGCGAGGTTGTAAGCGACCCGTTTATCAAAAGCTTTTGTGCTGGATACTTGCATTTCAATAATAACAGTCGAGCCGTCATACAAAATGGCTCTCACGTCCAAATAGCTCTCCTTTAACTCTCGAACTTTACCAGGATTGTATGGGTTTAGAATAGTTAAAGAACGAATAACGTTTTTGTTACTATAAATAATGGCATTGAGAAAGCTAATCAGTATTTCTTGGCTTTGGTCAGAACCAAATATTTTTTTAAACGCATAATCGACTTTAGGACTGATAAATTTCATGGTTTTTTCTCATCGATAAGAAGTAGGATGAAATTAAATTTCACGAGATAGGGGTATGAAAAATAGGAACGGGAGCCTGTCGCCTTTTGTATTTGTGTAGGGGCGACCCGCTGGCACAAATCAACAACTTTATCCCCTCAATTTGCTCGGGTCGCCCTTTATTTAATCCCCTGTGTTAGTAGAGACGTTGCATGCAACGTCTCTACATTTCCTCTTGAGCAGGCAATTCCCTTAATTAAATGATTTGAATCATATCTGTATATTCGGTCAACAATTCATCATAAGTTAGGCTATCGTCTTGACTCTGAGGACTCCAAAGCAGTTCCACGGTCATCAAATATTCAGGACGCACTGACGCGACTTTATTTAATGCCTGATTTAGTACCTCGACTGAACGAATGTCATCAAATAACGGGTGATCATCTGCTGTTCCAACTAAGAGTGTCACGACAATATAAGCCGCTGGGTCTTCCTGAGCATTGGGCATTACCGGAACTTTTTGCCGCACTCGTCCGCCAACATTGCTGAGGGTTTCGGCACTAAATTTGCTGCGTTCTTCTACCGAAAGTTGGGTAAATAGTGTTTTTGCTTCTTCGATATCAACGCTTTGCGAACTGCTTAAAACATGACTCCAGGTATCTGAATGACGTAGCAAAACTAACGCCGATTCTTGCAGCAGTTCGAGTAAGCCTTCGGGAGTCGTTGTATCGACAGTTAAGGTGAGTTCCGATAACTCTGATTGCAAGTTTGGGGTATGAGCAAATAAGGCTACCTGTAATTTACTCACCGTGACAATATCATTATCTAGTTCATTGGTGACGGCTTTTCGGCGTTTGAGGAGAGACAAAATTAACCGGATTAGTAGATAAACAACCAGGAAAATACCGACACCAAAAAATAGTAAAACGATCAAGACGGGTAAAGAGTTCGCTGATTTCGTGGAGTTCACCGCTTGAGTTGGATTCGTGGCTGGCGCGGTAGCTGGCGGTGGAGTTGTACTATTAGTTGAGCCCGGATTGGTCAGGCTTTGATTGGGTTGTACAGGGGGTGCTGAATCCGTTGTCGCTGAATCCGGAAGGGTTTGATTTTGGGGAGGCGGTGCTGAAGTTGTCCCTGGATAGGATGTTGAGGGATAATTCTGGAAATCGTTATCGTCATTTTCGATTTCAATTTCCAGTTCCACCGAATTATGTCCGTGTCCATAAGCTGGGTAAGAGGTACGACTGGGATGGGTTGATGAGGGACTCGGTTGATTCGGCTTGGTTTGAGTCGGAGTTGGAGATGTGGGTTTGTTTAATGTCCCGCCACTAGCTCGTCCCCCGGTTGTTCCCCTATGGGTAGGATTAGATTGAGATGGAGATGTTCTCGACGATGATGGAGGCGAGGATGAACGGCTAGGGGAGGATGAACGGCTAGGGGAAGATGAACGGCTGCTACTGCTGGAACCCGAACGTGAGGATGAACCGCGACTAAAGGAACCGCCACCGCTGCGTCCCCCACTGCTTCTAGCATAGGCGTCATTACGGAAATCGAGCAATGGGCTAATGCGATCGCGCGATACCTCTAGGTCTACACTGTTAATTAGGCTTAAACAAAGAGCGGTAGCCAATAACGTCTTAAAGTTCATCCGTTGTAGCCGATTCATCGAAAATTAGAGTTGGTAAGAGGGCGAATGGAAACCCCTGTCATTTATGTATGGGGAGGAATTCGCCCTCTTACATAAATAGCAGTCCGACAGGACTCCCTTTTTTAGAAAGTGCATCGGCTCCATTTCCCATGTACAAAACTGAATTTAAGAAAAAGTTAAAACCCCTACCGCCTTGGATTTAATTACTTCGGTGACACTTTGCATTTGTCTTTCGCTTGGGCAATTACAAGCTCAAAGCTTTCGACCTGTACGCATAGGGGTGGGGTATGGTTGCCCCTAACTCCCGTTTCCGGGGTGACGTTTGCCTCGCCAATGTTAACGGTCGGTACTTTCCAAGTAGCACTAGCTTAACCCTTGTACACCTGTTTAACCACTCGGTTCTAGAGCATGGGACTGGCACGCATCCCAAGGTAGGAACTTTAACGCTTACCGTTAACGTAGTGCGCTAAGCACTTAGGCTGGTCAGGTATAGACTTTATTCAAGCCTCCGGCTTATAGCCGTGGGGTTCCTGACGAAAGTCTCCCAATGCTACTCCCTTAGCTACAATTGTAGCTTTTTGGTGAACATCATTCATCGTTTCATCGCCATCATGGTAGAGAAGGGCGGGTTTAGTTACGTTATCGGTTGATTCCAAAATGTTATCGGTAAAACCCGCCCCTACAGCTTGGCTACCAGACGTAGGTTAACCGGAAACTTTACCAAAACTTGATAATTCAGGGGTAGGCATTAGCACCTAAATCGGACATAAATTAAAGAAGGGATAAAATAACCTAACTCAGCAAACTCCTATTCTTTCCCAGTGTATTCATGAACCCCTTACCCCCAGAAACCATCCCCTTTGTTGATCTAACGCTGCAACACCAGCCGATTCAAGGGGACATTGAACAAGCGATTCAGACGGTTATCCAGCGCGGCGATTTCGTTTTAGGTCAAGCATTAGCCGAGTTAGAAGCGGCATTTGCGGCGGCGTCTGGTGCAGAGTATGGTGTCGGTGTCGCTTCCGGGACAGATGCGATCGCGCTAGGATTACAAGCAAATGGGATTGGTGTCGGTGATGAAGTGATTGTTCCTGCCAATACGTTCATCGCCACTCTCATTGGTGTGCTTGAGGCAAAGGCGACGCCCGTCTTAGCCGATTGTGACCCCAACACCGCCCTGATTGACTTGAATGCAGCGCAAAAAGCCATCACTCCCAAAACGAAGGCAATTATACCCGTTCACCTCTATGGTCAGATGGTATCACCGCCGCAATCACTCAACTTTGCCCATAGTCACAACCTGTTACTCTTTGAAGACGCCGCCCAAGCCCATTTAGCCCAACGGGATGGGTATCGGGCGGGTTCGGTGGGTAAAGCCGCCGGCTTTAGCTTTTATCCGAGTAAGAATTTAGGCGCGTTTGGCGATGGCGGAATCGCCCTGACGAGTGATCCCGATGTCTATCAAACCTTGCGATCGCTGCGGAATTATGGCGCACCTCGTAAATATTATCACTCAGAACTGGGCAAAAATAGTCGTTTAGATTCCATCCAAGCGGCGGTTCTCAACGCCAAGTTACCCCACTTACACCAATGGAATCAATCTCGCAACGCCGCCGCCCAGTATTATGACCAATTATTAGCCCCCCTAGCCGATAAAGGGATTATCCCCATCCAAAACCAAAGCGGTACGGGTCATGTGTATCATCTGTACGTGATTCGGATTACCGCCGCCTGTTCCCTGACTCGTGAAATGGTGCAAGAGAAACTCAATACCGCTGGGATTCAAACGGGTATCCATTATCCCCTCCCTTGCCATCTCCAACCCGCTTATCATTATTTGGGCTATCAAGCGGGTGATTTCCCCCATGCCGAAACCCTGTGCCAGGAAATTTTATCATTGCCTATGTATCCTGGAATAAGTAACGCTCAAATTGAGCGAGTGGTTGATTGCCTCAATAGCCTGTTGTAACCGCATCCGGCGGCTGTAATTTCGGGGTACAATTATGCAACTTGGACAAAAGATTCCTACTGCCATTGACCGTCACCTGTGGGATGGTGCGATCGCAGCTTTACTGATTATCCTCTATGCGCCCCTACTCATCCACTGGTATGATGGCTGGCTAAATAAAAGTATTAGCATTGAACATGAATACTTTAGCCATGGTTTAATTGGACTGCCTTTTGCCGCCTACATCGCCTGGACTCATCGCCAGCAGTGGCAAGCCATCCCGGATAAATCGAATTATATTGGGTTAGGATTACTGGCAGTTGGTGGTGTCTTTTATCTGTCGGGTCAATCGGAACTGGTTAATATTTCCTTTCCCACGGTTTTAGCCGGACTTTGTTTGTGGTTTAAAGGGATTCCGGGTTTACGCTTACAAAGCTTTCCTCTACTGTTGGTAATTTTAGCAACACCAACGGCATTTCCTTACTTAATCGAACCCTACGCCTTACCCCTACAGCGCTTTATTGCCGGAGTTGCGGGATTTCTTTTGATTCAATTTGGCATTGATGTTAATGTTGTCGGCATTAACTTATTTGTCGGCGGACGAATTGTCGAAGTCGCCCCTCACTGCGCTGGATTAAAGATGCTGTTTACCAGTTTATATGTGAGTTTAATGCTGTTGTACTGGAGTGGGGCGTGGATATCACGACAGAAGACGACATTGTTGCTCATTGGTGCGGTGTTGGTTAGTGTAATTGGTAATATTATCCGCAATACCCTACTCACATTCTTCCATGGTACTGGGATGGATGGAGCGTTCCATTGGCTGCATGAAAGTTGGGGCGGGGATCTGTATTCGGCGGGGATGTTAGGAATGTTAGTGATTTTACTTAAAGTCATTGAACGTTCTGTTGATGCCGAACCTCAAACCCCTGATTCTGTATCTGAGGGAGATTAAAAAACGTTTGTATTTAGTCAGGGCGGGTTTTGTACAAACGTTACCATCAATAGCCAAGCCTAAAATCCCTAAACCCGCCCCTACACAAAATTAAAGACGCACCATGGCACGTCTGGAACAATTAAAACTCATCCGCCCATGAAAGCCAATCTCATGAAATCCTCAAGACTGCGCCAGGTGATTAAACGCCTGCGATTCAACCGTGCGATCGTGTTACTGTTATTGTTAGTCATTGTCGCGATCGGGGCAGTCCCAAGTTATTTGACAGGCAACTGGTCATGGATTGAGCCACCCAGATTTGCCAATTTCAGTAGCATCAAAGTGGTGCAAATTGAGGGGTTAGAGATTCCAGGCTGGGAAACCCTAGAGCAAAGAACTGTAACCTTAGGGGGGCATAAATGGTCCTATCAAGAAATTCAGGGCGACTTAGATAAACCTGTATTGTTATTGTTACGTCCTCCTAATGGTCCGATTGATCAACCTCAGGTGGAATGGATGGATATTAATGGTGTCTTTCAATGGAAGACAGATTCCCATCAACGCTTAAACTTTACCGTTGAAACGCAATCCCAGCAGGCGCAAGTTAATGCCCGTCTCTTTCGCGCTTGGACTCAACAGCAAACCTTCGCCGTTGTTCAATGGTACGCTTGGGCGACAGGGGGTCATCCTGCTACCCGACAATGGTTTTGGGTTGACCAAATTGCCCAGTTAAAGCGTCAGCGAGTACCATGGGTAGCGGTTTCTATCCAGATTCCGATGGAACCGTTAGGGGATTTGGCAGAGGTCAAACCTATCGCTGAATCTCTCAGTCAAACTGTGCAAAAGGCATTGATGACAGAACCGTTGGCGGGAGAGGATTAAGGGGCGCAGGGGGAGTAGAGGGCGCAGAGGGCGCAGGGGGCGCAGGGGGCGCAGGGGGAGTGGAGAGAGCTAGTCGGGCATAGCGCCTGTGTAGGGGCGGGTTTTACCATTATTGTTTCTTCCCTAACCTAGATGTGACTAAACCCGCCCCGACCAAGGGTTAACATGAACAAGGGCAGGTTTTTTTGAGCCATTATTCGGTGAGGAGGGCGGGTTTTGTTGTTCATTTAGCGGTGAGGAGGGCGGGTTTTGTTGTTCATTTAGCGGTGAGGAGGGCGGGTTTTGTTGTTCATTTAGCGGTGACTAGCTAATTTAGTCCCTAAACCCGCCCCTACAATTGTCCCTAAACCCGCCCCTACAATTGTCCCTAAACCCGCCCCTACAATTGTCCCTAAACCCGCCCCTACAATTGTCCCTAAACCCGCCCCTACAATTGTCCCTAAACCCGCCC
>NZ_JAVJNP010000001.1:0-28676 GCF_040217205.1 Coleofasciculus sp. A1-SPW-01
CGGCGGGAAATGTCAGTAGTGAGACGGTTAAGCGTTACATTGAAAATCAGAAGACCAGATAGTTTGGTCATCTCCGTACCTCCGATGACCCGCCTTATATCCCACACCTAAAAGGATGTGGGTTTTACGGCGTTTCTATAAGGTACACAGATCGCCGACTTCTTGGAGAAGTCGGTGATCTTACTTGCATTTGCATACCCTATACCTCATATCCCCTTCACGCCGTCAAACTCACCTCTGGCTGAGGTATTTGTTGCTGTCGATGTTGCTGAATCGGAATCGCGATCGCGAATTCTGCGCCTTGTCCCGGTGCGGATCGACAGTTCAGCTGACCCTGATGTTTATCGACGACGATTTGATAGCTAATGGATAGTCCTAATCCGGTTCCTTTCCCCACAGGTTTGGTGGTAAAGAAGGGGTCAAAGAGTTGACGCTGAGTTTTCTCAGTCATTCCCGGACCGTTATCGATAATCCGGATCGCAACTTGGTTAGGTGCGATCGCTTCAGTCCGAATCCGAATTGTGGGATGATTTTGTCCATTATCCGTGGTTCTTGATTCCTCTAACGCATCGATCGCATTACTCAAGAGATTCATAAACACCTGATTGAGTTGTCCCACGTAGCATTCGACTTTGGGTAAGTCTCCATACTCTTTGACAATGTTAATTTCCGCATATCCCGGTTTTGCCTTGAGTTGATTTTGCAGAATCAGCAATGTACCCTCTAACCCTTCGTGTAAATCTACCGCCTTGACTTCAGCTTGATCCATCCGGGCAAAGTTGCGTAACGACAGCACAATCTGACGAATCCGCTTGGTTCCCACTTCCATTGATTCGAGTAGGTGAGGTAAGTCGTCTCGCAGAAACGCTAAATCCATCTGTTCCGCTGTCGTTTGAATTTCTGGGACAGGTTGAGGATAGTGCTTATCGTAGAGGGAAATTAACTTCAGTAAATCTTGAGCATAATTTTTCGCATGGACTAGATTCCCGAAAATAAAGTTAACTGGATTATTAATTTCATGGGCTAACCCGGCGACGAGTTGTCCTAAACTGGACATTTTCTCCGTATGAACTAATTGGGCTTGGGCATGTTGCAAGTCGCGCAACGCCTTTTCTAAGAGGGTGGCTTTTTGCTGGATTTCATCCTGCGATCGCCTGAGTGCAACCTCGGTTTGCTGACGTTCTCTAATTTCAGCTTCTAAACGCTTATTGGCAGCTTCAAGTTCCACCGCACTGGCAACATCAAAGGCTTTGGGCATTAATGGTATTAATTCTAGGGCAGTATAGACCGAAATTAATGCTGTGATTGCTTTGACTAATCCAGATAGCCAATAATCGGGATGCCAAATCGTCCAAATTGCCATCGCATGAGTAGTACCGCAGGCAATGATAAAAGCGGCAAACATGAGAAAGATCCGGGAAAACGGCAAATTCCGTCGTTGATAAACAAAATAGATTAAGGTTAGGGGAATTGAGGCATAAGCTAGGGCAATAAACCCATCGGATAGAAGATGTAGCCAGACTAAACCGGGCTTCCACAGGTAGCAGTTGCCATGAGGCATGAAAAGTGGGGCAGTCAAACTGTGCGTGATAAACGACTGCATAATGTCTCCTTCTAGTCAATAATCAGCTCTTATCTGGTAAAATTAAAACGGTTTGAGGGGACTCAATCAGTGATCCGTGAAACAGTGAACTATGACTCAGCATACAGTCAGGAACCCCACGCCTCCTTGTTACCCCTTACTAACCCTGATTTTTGATGGTGGAGGATGTAACCCTCTAGCCAAGAAATAAGGAGAAAAAATAAGGAGAAAGTTCTCACCCTGTTAACGTTTGAACCTGAAGCAATTGGATTGACTCAAACGGCGCTAATTTCAGTATTCCCCAAAATTAGCAGAAACTACACCTTCTAGGGTTATAGCCTATAGGGTTAATTTTGATAAAAAAAGCTTGACGATTTATGACTTAGGATATAGAAAATACTAACTCAAGCCAACCGACACAGAAGCTCAACTTCTATAATAGAAGGCTGAGTGTTCCGTAATTAGGCGTTTTGAATGTCCACTGAACTTAAGGCTGAACTGCAAACGGCGGTTGAACACCGACGGAATTTTGCGATTATTTCCCACCCAGACGCGGGGAAGACGACGCTAACCGAGAAGCTGTTGTTATATGGAGGTGCGATTCACGAAGCCGGGGCGGTGAAAGCACGACGGGCGCAGCGAAAGGCAACGTCAGATTGGATGGCGATGGAACAACAACGGGGAATTTCGATTACCTCGACGGTGTTGCAGTTTGAGTATAAAGCTCGCCAGATTAATTTGCTGGACACGCCGGGACACCAAGATTTTAGTGAAGATACCTATCGCACATTGGCGGCGGCGGATAATGCAGTGATGCTGGTGGATGCGGCGAAGGGGTTGGAACCACAGACGCGCAAGTTGTTTGAAGTGTGTCGGATGCGATCGCTACCGATTTTCACATTTATGAACAAAATGGATCGTCCGGCGCGGGAACCCTTGGAACTGCTGGATGAAATTGAGCAGGAGTTAGGGTTACAGACGTATGCCGTGAATTGGCCCATTGGTATGGGCGATCGCTTTAAGGGCGTGTTTGACCGCCGTCTGCGGCAAATTCACTTATTTGAACGAACAGCACATGGGAGTAAGGAAGCGGGAGATACGGTAATCGATTTGGGGGATTCCCGGATTGAAAAATTGCTGGATCAAGACCTGTATTATCAGTTGAAAGAAGAGTTAGAACTGATTGAGGGGATTGGACCCGATTTAGATTTAGAGTTGGTGCATCAGGGTCAGATGACGCCTGTATTCTTTGGCAGTGCGATGACCAACTTTGGCGTCAAGCTGTTTTTGGATGCCTTTTTAGAGTACGCCATGCAACCCGAAGCCTACAAGTCTACCGAGGGGGAAATGCCACCAACCTATCCCGACTTCAGCGGATTTGTGTTTAAGCTGCAAGCCAATATGGACCCCAAACACCGGGATAGAGTGGCATTTGTCCGGGTTTGTACGGGTCGATTTGACAAGGACATGACTGTGAACCATGCGCGGACTGGGAAAACGGTACGGTTGTCAAGACCTCAGAAATTATTTGCCCAAGGGAGGGAATCTTTGGATGTGGCATATCCAGGGGATGTGATTGGGTTAAATAATCCGGGGGTGTTTGCGATCGGGGATACGATTTACAATGGCAAGCGCTTGGAGTATGAAGGGATTCCTTGCTTTTCTCCAGAATTATTTGCCTATTTGAAAAATCCCAATCCCTCTAAATTCAAGCAGTTCCACAAAGGGGTAACTGAGTTGCGCGAAGAAGGGGCGATACAGATTATGTACTCTGTGGATGAGTCCAAGCGCGACCCAATTTTAGCCGCCGTGGGACAGTTGCAATTTGAAGTGGTACAGTTCCGCTTACAGAATGAATATGGCGTCGAAACGTTATTGGATATGTTGCCCTATAGTGTTGCCCGTTGGGTAGCTGGGGGGTGGCAGGCTTTAGAGAAAGCGGGACGGTTGTTTAACACGGCGGTGGTGAAAGATAACTGGGGGCGTCCGGTTTTGTTGTTTAAGAATGAGTGGAATTTACAGCAGGTGATTGGGGATCATCCAGAGTTGCAGTTGAATGCAACAGCGCCTGTGGCGTCGGGACAGGAACCTGATTCGTTGTGACCTCTCCCCTAACCCCTCTCCTGCGAGGAGAGGGGAATAAAGACCAAGAAAAAACAGATGGCGAATGGAATTCGCAGCTACACAAACCAAGTCCGCCTGCGCGGACTGATGTTGAGCCTGAGTTGACTGAAACAACTACCTGGTCACAATTTAAGCTATTCGGCATTTAAACCTTAATATCAATAATGGCGAAATCCTTGTAGTGCGTTTAGCGAAGCCATGCCGCAGGCTTTAGCGAAGCCATGCCGCAGGCTTTGCATCTTGCTCGCTACTAATACCCAATTTAAATGCATGACAGCTTACAGTCCAGCAATTCTTTTCCGGATACAGCGAGGAAGATGCTATCTATGACAACGTTAGCCAGTCGTTAAGTAATTTAGCTACACAAAAATTCAATTAAGGAAGTCGCTTTATGGCAATTGTTGTAACCCTTAACCCAGAGCTTAGAAGCGCTACTGCGCGACAAAGCCGCTCGGCAAGGTCAAGATGTTGGTCTTGTTGCATCTGAATTACTTGCTCGTGTTTTAGAGTGGGAAGAACAAGATTCAGAGGAAGCGATTAAAGGCATTCAGCAAGGTTTAGATGATTTTGAGGAGGGTCGATTTCGCTCTTTCCCAGAGTTTGCTGACGAACAACGTCGTAAGTATAGCAACCGCCACTAGGGTTTGGACAAACCGGCGGGTATCGAAATGAATAAACGGCATCCATCGGATGTCCTCATGCTGCTAACCCATCTGGATAAATCAGCTACGATCAATAAAATAGTATTTTGGCGATCGCACCATGCCTTCCCCCTTTCCTGGGATGAATCCATACCTTGAAACTCCGCATAGAAAGCTGAGAAGGTAAAATAAAGATGAATGATACCAAATCCGGGTTAACTACCCCCCTTATAACCCAGTCCGCGCAGGCGGACTTTGTTTGTGTAGCAGCGATTTCAATCGCCATGGCAAATTATTCAGCAAATCCTAATTAACCTGATACACCAACCACTTCCCCCGAACCTTCAACTACTTCCCCAATCCGATAAGCCGTTACACCTTGAGATTCAAACCAACGACAGGTTTTTTCGGCTTGAACAGATGATACCAATACCACAAACCCAATCCCCATATTGAACGTATTAAACATCTCTTCTCGACTCACTTGACCCGCCTCAGCAAGCCACTTAAAAATCGGTAAAATCTCCCAGCTATTCGGCTCAATCTGCACCGATTGCCCTTGACCTAAACACCGAGGTAAATTCTCCGGTAAACCGCCACCTGTAATGTGAGCCATACCATGAATTTCAATCCCAGCCTGTAGCGCATCCAGAATCGGTTTCACGTAAATTTGAGTCGGCGTCAGCAACACATCTCCTAAACGTTGACCTCCCAGTAAATCGGGACAGCTATCCCAACTTAACGGCGATTCCTGGTTAATTGAATCGCTAACAATTTTGCGGACTAAACTAAACCCATTACTGTGAACCCCCTGACTGGCTAAACCAATCGCCACATCTCCCAATTGCACCTGAGAACCGTCTAAAATTTCGCTTTTTTCCACCATTCCCACGCAAAAGCCAGCAATGTCATACTCTCCCGGTTGATAAAAACCAGGCATTTCTGCGGTTTCCCCTCCCAACAACGCGCAGCCAGCCTGACGACATCCCTGAGCAATACCTGCTACAACCTGCGTGAGTTGCGCTTGATTCAGATTTCCTGTGGCTAAATAGTCCAAAAAAAATAGGGGTTGTGCGCCAGATGTCAAGACATCGTTGACACACATGGCAACTAAGTCAATTCCCACAGTGTCGTGACGATTTAACTCATGAGCCAGTTTCAGCTTTGTCCCCACTCCATCGGTTCCCGATACTAAAACGGGTTCGCGATATCCCATCGGTAACTGGAAACAACCATTAAAGCCACCGAGTCCACCTAAAACTTCGGGTCGATGGGTGCTTTGGACTAGCCCTCTAATCTGCTGTACAAACGCTCGACCTGCTTCGATATCAACACCAGCTTCTCGATAATCCATGGGATAGCACTAGGAATGAAAGAATTTTTCCAAATGTAGGGGCGGATTTCACTATTATCATTTTTTTCTGCCCCGATGTGAATCAACCCGCCCCTACAGCATTGATGGAAAACCTTCGCCGCGACGGTCGAGGTTTGTTGCCTCTATTGTAAAGTTTTGTTAAGAAACTCGTAAATTTCCTGAGAGGGAAAAAAGCGGGAAATCCTTGCCCTATCAAGCTTTAGAGGAAATTACATGATATCGCACTTTTGAAAATCTTATCGCTGATTCCCAAAAATCACTGATCCCCAAACCCAAAACTTCGTGTTAGTCTGTGTCAGTTCCACAAAAATAGGGCGAAATCGAAATGAGTATGAGTTGCAGCAGATTTTTCTTAATTCTCTTGCATCACCACCCATAACCCTAAACGTAGAATTCCAGAGGCTTTTGATTATAGGCTTATGAATCAGCGAATTTTGAGTGGTCTCACTGTTACCGTCTTAACCACAGCCCTCAGCACAGTGATATCCAATCCGGCTAACCAAGCTCAGGCAGTTGATCAAGGTTCTGAGGGCAACTTGACTCCCGCTCAAGCGCTACACTCTCCGCAAACCACTCCCTCAACCTCCTCTCAACCAACTCCTCAGCCACCAGAGGTGGTAAAAGTGGGAGAATTTCAATCCCCAACGGCTCAAGTTGGGGAAGCAGAAGAAATCATTGCTAAAATTCATGCCTATTCACTCGATGGGCGTCAGGCGGCTACTCTTTATGTGCGCGACATCCCTGTCCTGACGTTCTTAGGTTCTCCGACAACGGCGAATAATGTTACCAAAGTGGGAGAAGTGGCTCTGGGAAATGACGCTGAACCCGAGTATTCCTCATCAAAAACGGTGTCTGGTTATCAATCCTCAGAGGAAAGCCAACTGGACAATACCGCCTCGCCTAGTGTCACCCCGACCAGTAATGGCAATCCAGATGATGCCGTAGGGCGGGCGACAGTGGTTGCAGCTCAACTCAATCAACTGCATCGGGATAATATTGATGCAGAGGCGATCGCCGTTCGTTGGAATGAGTCATGTAACTGCTACAGCATCAAGGTAAACGACCAGGAGTTGGTGCAAGTTAACGACAACACTATCCTGCCCGATACCACCGAAAACCTAACCGAAGATGCCCGACAAGCCACGAACCGACTGCGACGCTTGATGGGTAATGCTCCCCCCCTACGCGAAATTGAGGGCAAACCCAAAGCCCAGACAATCGCCCAAGTCGCCCTGGGTCCTGTACGTTTCCAGGTTAAGGGTATTGCCTCCTGGTATGGTCCTGGCTTTCACGGAAATCGCAGCGCCAGTGGTGAGCGATTTAATCAAAATGCCCTAACCGCCGCTCATCGCAGCTTACCCTTTGGTACTAACGTGCGAGTCACCAACTTAAATAATGGTCGTTCCGTTATCGTGCGGATTAATGACCGAGGACCCTATACCAGAGGGCGAGTCATTGACCTTTCCGCCGCCGCCGCCAGAGTCCTAGGATTGCTCCGCACGGGTGTAGCACCTGTACGGATTGAGGTTTTAGACAACTACTAGGAAAGAGTTTTGGGTGTTGAATGTTGTAGGGGCGGGTTTTACTACTATCGTTTGGTTTGCACCCAGATGCGACTAAACCCGCCCTGCTCGGTGTGTAGGGGTGAGTGTCAACATTATCGTTTGTGACCTCACCCTGATGTAACTAAACCCGCCCCAACCGAGTGCCAGCTTTCTGGGACAAAGGACGAATGACGAATGACGAATGACAAAGGACAAATGACCAATGACAAAATTGCTAACATCGATCTAAGATCCAACCACTAAACTCTCATGCGTCTGTTTACGACAATCGCGGGATTGCGCTGCCACTTAGAACGTCATCGAACCCAAAAAACTGTCGGTTTAGTACCGACGATGGGGGCGTTGCACCCCGGTCACCTGAGCTTAATCGAGCGGGCAAGACGCGAAAATGCTATTGTCATTGTCAGCATTTTTGTCAATCCACTCCAGTTTGGACCTGGGGAAGATTTGCAGCAGTATCCGCGTCAGTTGGAGGAGGATCAACGCTTTTGTCAACAAGCAGGAGTTGATGTGATTTTTGCGCCCACAGCGGTGGAGTTGTATGGCGATGACCCATCCGATCGGCAAACCTCAACTGAGTTCACTCAAGTTATGCCCCCACCAGCTATGACTTCTATATTATGTGGTCATTCTCGTCCGGGTCATTTTCAGGGGGTGGCGACGGTGGTGACGAAGTTATTAAATCTAGTGCAACCCGATCGCGCTTATTTTGGTCAAAAGGATGCTCAACAATTGGCGATTATTCGCCGCTTGGTCGCGGATCTAAATATACCTGTCACTATCGTCTCTTGTTCGATCGCCCGTGAGCCGTCAGGTCTTGCCTATAGTTCTCGCAATCAGTATTTGACACCAGCACAAAAGGCACAAGCTCCAATTCTCTACAAGGGTTTACAAAATGCCCAAAATGTGTTCCAAGCTGGGGAGCGCGATCGCACCTCCTTAATTGCCGCCGTTACCTCAGAACTTAGCTGGATAGAGGAGATTCAAGTTGAGTACATCGAATTAGTTCATCCGACAACCTTGATCCCCTTAGAGCAAGTAGAAGACCAAGGATTACTCGCGATCGCGGCTCGTCTGGGTTCAACTCGTTTAATTGATAATAGTCTGCTGCGAAATCGCCGACCGATTATTGCTATTGATGGACCAGCAGGGGCGGGTAAATCCACGGTGACTCGGTTAGTGGCGCAGCAATTAGGCTTAATGTATCTGGATACGGGAGCCATGTATCGGGCGGTGACGTGGCGAGTGCTGCAAGCCGGAATTGATTTCACCGATGAACCTGCGATCGCGGAATTGGTGAGTCAATGTCAAATATCCTTGATCAGTAGTGGTTCCCAACCCCAAAGTTTGAGGGTGTGGATTGATGGCAAAGAAGTCACCCAGGCGATTCGCTCGTTAGAGGTTACCGCCAATGTTTCTGCGATCGCGGCGCTCCCCGTTGTACGTCACGAATTAGTCAAACAGCAGCAGCGCTGGGCGTCTAAAGGTGGTGTTGTCGCTGAAGGGCGAGATATCGGGACTCATGTTTTCCCAGACGCCGAACTGAAAATTTTTCTCACCGCCTCGGTTCAAGAACGGGCACGCCGACGCCTGCAAGATCTCCAAGGCGAAGACCAAGGTACTGTCAGTTTAGAACAGCTAGAGGCGGATATTCAATTACGAGACCAGCGTGACAGCACTCGTACCTTAGCCCCCCTGCGCCAAGCTGCTGACGCGATCGAAATTAATACGGATGGTTTCACAATTCCTGAGGTCACTGATAAGATTATCAGTCTATACCATAAAAAAGCATCATCGTTACATCAAGGATAAAAGCCTGCTCATCCAGACATTTCATGGATTAAATAGTTTTCGCCCTTAAACCTCAGACAGGGCGAATTTTGTCACCATTGAATCGGGTGCAAAGCTTTGCGCCCCTACAGTTTCTGGATATAAGCCTAATTTGGTGGAATATGTTGTAGGTTGGGTTGACGACAGGAAACCCAACAGAATATAGGGCTAAAGCCCTTACTACGAACCCAAGCTAATCTACCAAAGAAGGTGTGCCACGCACGCTACTACACTCCTATCCTCTTACCCTTCTACTCTCTACCCTTTTACAAAATATCCCGGATATACTGCCATTTGCGTCGTAACTAACAAAAGAATCATTAACACTAAGGCGGATTTCGGTATCCAGTTGCCCTACAGCGAACTGAATATCCCCCGAAATGGTTGCGTTTAGCGATTGAGACGCAGGGTTTAGCATCAGAATTCATCAAGCGGGTTGATCTACGCCAAGGCGTTTATGTCTGGCGATAGATTAACCCGCCGCTTTGATTATTCTGCAACAAGAGTGATCTAAACACTGCTGATCCGTTAAACAACCATGACGTGCCGCCTGTGTATTCAGAGGAGTGAAGGAGATTTAAGGTGGCAAATCCTTGTCAGTTAGTTTGGCAGTATAAATTATCGATTAGCTTAATCGCTGCCACCCTTGGTTTAATTGCCAGTTTGAGTGTGGCTGTGGCGCGTTCGGTTAACCCGAAACTCGCGATCCCTAGTCCGAATTTGAATCAACAGGAATCGTTGAATTCCCAAAGGTTGCAAATCAACGGCTTAATTGGGGAACAAAAAGAGATCTATGAACAAATGTTGGCGTATTTGGCAGAAGAAGAAACCAAACGCTTAACCTTTTCCGTACCTGTCGAATTTCAAGGCAAAACTATTCGTTCCCGTGTCCTCAACAATAAGGCTAAGGTGATTGCCCTCACGTTTGATGATGGACCTTCATCAGAGACAACTCCCCAAGTTTTAGACATTCTTCAACGAGAAGGTATCAAAGCCACCTTTTTTGTAGTGGGTAAGACAGTTAAAAATCATCCCCAGCTACTGAAACAAATTGTAGCTGACGGTCACGCCATTGGTAATCATACCTGGAATCATCATTATCACCAATACAGTCCATGGGCGGCGGCACAGGAACTGGAAACAACTGCCCAGTTAATTCATAAACTTACTGGCGTCAAAACAGCATTATTTAGACCGCCTGCTGGCATTTTAAATAACGGCTTAGTTAACTATGCTCACCAAAAAAAGTATGCCGTGATTATGTGGTCAGCCGATTCCAAAGATTGGCAAAGTCGCCGGATTACTGTGCCAAAATTAATCAATAACGCCCTTGAAGACGCGCAACCGGGTGGTATTATTTTATTACACGATGGCGGGGGCGATCGCTCTAAAACAGTGGAAGCTTTACCGAAGTTGATTACTGAACTCAAACAGCGTGGTTATCAATTTGTCACCGTGCCAGAATTATTGGATATGCCAGATTAATACTAATAGGATTTACGCAAAGGATTTATAGGTAGGGTGTGTTAGCGTAGCGTAACGCACCTTAACTAAGTATTTAATTGAGAATATATCACCTTGGTTTATCCTGTAGGGGCGACCTGCTTGCACAAATTTACAACGGTGTTCATTTAATTTGATCGGGTCGCCCTTTAGTCAATTTTTTCTGACGAGATGATGCTTTTGCTCAACAATATCAATTGTTATTAGCACATTCTGGGTTGCTTGATCGACATCATACCAAATTGCAGTCTAAGGTAGAATCTGTCATGCTGAGCAGAATGCAGTGAAACGGAATGACGCGAAGCATCTGTCCAGATTCTCGTATCTCGTTCCTCGCTATAGCTTCGCTTCACCCTTCGCTCAGAATGATATGATAGAACGCAACTTGGTATCAATATTGCCTGCTAAAACCGTCACCACTTTTACCTCAACCAGATGATTTTACCCCAGAAATACAACAAGGTTGGTTGAATACCTATCAACTAATTAGTCAAATTATGTTAGAAGGCGCTGGGGAAGTACCGACGGAAACTCCCACTCCTCTAGTTAAAGTTACCCCATCACCCAATTAAATCTGGTGCGTTACGGCGTACTTATGTTCTGAATTAATAACTGTTAATCCAAAAATTTGCCTAACGCACCCTACAAGTATAACTTTAGTGCTTTAACGCATAGCTGGAGAGGGCTAAAGCCCTCACTACTGACGAATGACGTAGCTTGCTTCTCGCGAAGCGAGTATGACAAATGTCAAGCAGATTTTGTGAAGAGTTTGTGAACACAAAATTATTTCTAGGTAGATTTAGCATAATAGGTAAAGAAATGTAAACGATTAGCACTTAAAAATAGTGCCACTCATAGCAAGGGAGTTGAGAAATGGAATTATTCTATAGAATTCGTCAGGTCATTCGAGCCAATTTTAACGAGATGATTCAACAGGATAAAAATCCCGAAACTGTAGGGTTGACATTTTATTCTCGTGAGTGCTTACAAGGTTACCAAACAATTACCGAAGTAGCTAGAATCCAACGTGATGGACAGCAAGAAACAGTGGAGACAATAAATCACAGTCTAGTAACCTTAGAGAAAAAACAGGCTGCGGTAAATAACCTAGAGTATCGGTTATACGATAGCACTCACTTCAGCCAATTCCCGCTTTATGAGGATCAAGAGACTATCAACATACCCGATAATGTTCCTCAATTCCAGGAGTCTGCCTGGAAGGAAATAGAAGGGTTATTCATTTCCTTAACATCCTTTAGCGAGATGGATAATGAATGGGCAACCCTAGAAGAATTTGCTTCAAAAATCTCTATTTGATTCAGGGGGAGAGGTAATAGGGAATAAGCAATGGGCAATGGTTTCAACCCTCTGTTGAGGTAAAATTCGGCGCTTATGTCGGCGAAAATCTCAGGATGCAAGAGTGTAAGGGTGTAAAAACCTTGCACTTTTTGGGTGAAAAAATGGCTTGAAACCCTTGTATAATATTGCTTCACGATTAATTCAGCAAGCCCTAACTTATTCATCCGTTATCAGGTTCAGCGCTTTCTAATTCCTGAGTACAGAATGTAGAATCCAGATAGGGTCGCAGTGGGACTAATCCGGTTTTAGACAATAAACATTGCCCCTGTTCAGTTCTGAGAATTTCAGCAAACTTTGTGCCAATGGGGGGACGGCTATTATCTCTCGGATAAATAACAGCTAAGGGATAGGCTAAGGGATAGGTTTGGCTAATAAATGCCTCCACATTGGCACCATAACTCCCTTTAGCATTACATAAGTCTATGTTCGGAGTAATTGGTTGTCGGTTATCTTGTACTAAGGGGGAAATCGCATCATTTTCTCCGTCCACGATGGCTAGGGGATAGACTGAACATTGTCCTAATACTTTACTCAAAGAATCAAATCCGATCGCGCCAATGTCTCGCCCCTCAAAATCCCGAATGACTTGTCGCAGTGTCTCAAAGGTTTGGGTGCGGATAATCGGTGGACGACCTAAATTGGCAAATGAGCGACTCGGTTGGTTACTTTGTTGCAGAAGTGCTTCAAATTCGGCAATATTACTTGTATTCGTATCCTCTCGCAGAACCCGCTGCTTAAACAGTTCAATGGCTTGATCACTGGGAGGAACATAGAGTTGAACCGGGAGATTTGGTCCTCCTAATTCTTGCCAATTGGTAATTTCTCCGGTGTAAAGTAAGCGTAATTGCTCAAAGCTAATTTGCCCATTTAAGGCGGCGGGTAAGCTATTTTCCCGTTGTGCATAACTGAAGGCGACAAAGACAACTAAGCCATCATGAGCCACTTCTTCTGTGTCTAAGGCAAATCCTAGGGGATTCAGGGGAGTCGCGATCGCAAACTCCGCCTCCTCCTCCCGAACCTGGGCGATCGCGTCTGTCCAAGAGGGTACAGGTTGATAGTTTAACTCTAATTTCGGTTGACGTTGGTACAATTCACCTGCCAAGGTGGTATCCTTAGCAATTAAATTGGGTTGCTCTAGGATATAATCCCACGCTCCGTATGCTTCTGCTGTATAGGTAAATGTTCCCGTCGGAATCCCGGATACCTGTTGAATACAGCAGGGAAATGGGTCGGTGTCCATCGCGGTTTGGGGTTGATTTCTGCCGAATAGCCACCAGATTAATAATCCCAACAACAGGAGTAGCAAAAGCAGCAATAATAAGCGAGGACGCCACCACCGCCGTTTCTTTTTCTTCGCCTCGGCTTCGGCTACGGGTTGGGAGAAGGGGGGGATAATTTGTGATTCAGGGGGCAATTGTAATAAAGCGCGGCGGGCAATTTCGGCGGTTTCAAAGGATGAGGTGCCAATGCCAATTAGGGATAAAATATAGTCTTTAAACACGGGTTGGATTAGGGACCAATGCTTGGTAATCCTGGGATTAAAGGGTTGAAGTGTAACCGGATCATGAGTACCGCCGTTTAAAAGATAAAATGCCACATACCCCAAGTCTTGTAAATCCTTTTTGGCAGAGATTAAAGGACGTTCGAGTAAGGGCGGATCAAATCGTCCTTCCCACAAGAGGAGGTCACACAAATAGATAAAAAAGCCTTGGAAAGTAGGAACAATCAGTAAACTATCTAAACTGATATTGCCATCGGTGAGTCCCTCTTGGACTAAACCCGACGGGAGACGAAATTTTTGTCCATGGAGAAATTCTAAACTTTGCAGGACTTGTTCCAGGATTTGTCGCACCTGATAACTGGTCATCGCCCCGGTTTGTGCCAAGTAACTGGCTAGGGTAGGATAGGTATCTAATGCCCCTTGGCTGACTAAATAGCAGCGTTCAAACCGGGGATCTGCGATCGCGTCCCACGGAGAGACGAGGCGAAAGTCTTGCACCCGCCCATCAGCCAAGGTGACACCAGCAAGATTGACAAAGGCTTCTTTGCGTAACTGACTTTCTTGGACATTAAAATAGCGATCGGGTAGCAGGTATTCCCGAATCACTACGGGTTGACGAGTGGGGAGTTGCAGGGCTTGATAAAGACGACCTCTACCCCGATTTTTGAGGAAGCCTTCAATTTGATAGGTTCCCCGACGCCCGCGAATTTTTGTTTCTGGCGGTAACAGCGTCGGAAATCCACATTGAGTACAATAGTTGGCACCAGGTTGTTCGAGCAGGGTTTGTTGCACCCATTCACAGTAAAGGGGATTTCCCCGAACACAGCGATACTCCGGATAGAGGGATTTTACCCCTGGCGGAACGACGACTTCTGTCACCACGCCACCTTCGGCTTCTAATCCTTCACCGGGTTTCGTTTTACCCGCCATGCGATCTTTTAGTTCATCCAAACTCGGCGCACGCTGTTTCAGTTCATCTTGTAGGAATGGAAATAACCAAAGTAACCGGGCTGGGACGAACCGCAGTAGGATGGCTCGAAAGCGACCTGGGATCGTCTTGAAGCGATGGAAAATACGACTTCCTTCAACGCTGCGAAATTGTTGAAATAAACGTCCCAGAAATCCTTTTGGGTTACCCTTAACCATAACTGCTGCTCCTACCAAGCCTTGTTAAGCTGTGTATTGCTATCCTGCCATAAGCACGGTGTCAGTCTAAGCGGTGGTTTCCCAAAGCGTTGAGAAATTTAACAAAATTTGCTTTTACTCGAGTCGGAAGTCTGCTAGTGTAGCATTATTTGGTCAAATTAGGAGTTACCAGGAATGGCAAAGGAGCAAGTGGCGAAGCTGTTTCGAGATGCTCAAGCGAACCCCTCTTTAAGAGAGGAACTTAGTGGTGCCCCAAATGTAGACGCCTTTATCGAAATGGCGAAAGAACGGGGGTATGATTTTACTGTAGAAGAATGGCAAGAAATGACGGGGTTTTCGGTTGAAGAAGTCGAGGGTAAGTTGTCCGAAATTCCGGGGTTATAAGGGTTTATTCGTAATTCGTAAAAATAATATTAAATCCATTGACCTTTTCCTGCGTTCGAGGGACTGCTTTTACCTGTTCCTTGCTCCCTATTTTCTTTTTTTGTAGAGACGTTGCATGCAACGTCTCTACAATGGTGCCGAACGTCCTAATCGATGTGTCTAATGCTATATCATCTGAAAAAAGCTTGTATCCCAGCGTTAAAGCACTGGAAACTCGGCGATTGATTATTCTGAGGTTGCATATACTCAGAAATTGTTCGCGCTGCTTCAACCTTGTTCAAGCCGCCTTGATGGTATCCCTTCTCTTTTAGTAAGGCTTCTAAAGCTTCCCAGGTTCCTCCTTTAACGGCATCCGGGTCACGATAGCGTGTTCTCTTTGTAAAGCGTTGTGGTACTTTTGGATAAGCTTGGCAGATAGCGGTTGCGTCTCCTAAAAACCAGGCTTCAAGCTCTTCAATCGCAATGCGATTGAGTACGGTGAATTGTTGGCTTGAAGTACTGGATTTAGTTGTAAATCCACTTAAAATGACTTGATTTTCAAGCTTTTTTTTTAGGTCTTGGCAATCATCATTGTCACGATCGCAAAGGACAACAATCCGCCAATCATCTGGCAGCCAGGAGCGATAACCTTTGAGTCGTTGAGGAAGTTTCTTCAACAAATCCTTTTTACCTTGGAACGAGTGAATTTCAAACTCAACATCAGAGGGAAGAATTTTTGGGAATAGGTTTTCAAGGGCAACTTTTGCAGAATATTCTTCAACTAAAACTTATAGATGCGATATCGTCATATTGTTCCTAAAGACTAACGTTTAGTTTTAGGCGCACCCTGGTTTTTGAGCGGATCACCAAATTCAAAGTATCCCTCCATCCAAAGATTACCCAGGGTTGCACCTTCAGCCATAAATTCAGGAATACCGCGCATATCGGCAGCACACTTCGCCTGAGTGAAGCCCTCTTCATCACGATAGAGTACCCAAAGTTCTTGTGGGCGCAGAGCATCGACAAAGTACGGTGAGTGAGTCGTCACCATTAACTGGCTTTGTCCAGATGCAGTTCGGCACTCTTCGGCTAGCTCAGGTAGCAAACGAGGGTGGAGATGGTTTTCTGGTTCTTCAATGCCAATGAGTTTAGGTGGATCAGGATCATAGAGAACAGTCAAATAGGCAAACATTTTCAGGGTGCCATCTGAGGCAAATTTAGCCAAAATGGGTCTTTGAAATGGGGCATCTTTGACCTGTAAGAGCAATCGCCCATCCTGCATCATCTGTGCATCAATGCTTTCTAAGCGTGGAATCCGATGAGTAAGGGTTGTCAGAATTTGATCGAGCCGATCAGGATACTCCTCTTTGAGATATTGAATGACATTAGGCAGGTTATCACCTGTTTCAGAGAGCCTTTCTTGAGGACCGGCTTCGGGTGTGCTACGAGTATGATCGGCTGTAAGATAAGACAGATACCAACCGCTGATAAATCGACGCAGAGCGCTCACCCGAGGATTACTCGCGAATTGTCCTAGGGTATTCACCGCGAGAATGTCAGGAGAGTCTAGCTGTTGCGGAATACGTGCGTCTTCCTTTTCCGGCATCTCACCGCTAATGACTTCACCTATCCCTTCCTTAAAATTCAAAAACTGAAATGGCGCACCTTTTTGTCCTCGCCGCCATTGTAGAGATTCTTCAGCCACATAAGGACCACGAGTGCCTTCGTCGATTGCTAGGTAGTAGGTGATGATTGGATCTTTTGGCTGTTCCCTATATTTCAACTCAAAGGATATGGGACCTTCCGCCCCGCGAGTTCGCAATTCTCGAAACCGTCCCCGCCGATCCCAAGCCCGACGTAGACCCAATTGAAAGCATTCGGAGAGAAAGGCGAAGATATCAAAAATAGTGGATTTACCACTGCCATTTGGACCTAAGAATACTGTTAGTGGTGTAATATTTTTTAGTTCAAGATCGCGTAAAGCACGATAGTTTTTGACTCTCAGTTGTTCAATGCGGGGAATAACGGGTTTGGGCATGGTGGATTGGATGGGTAGTCTTCTAGATTGTACAACCGCCTCCTTCCCCCTCAGTTCGTCAAACGCTGTCTCTGATTGCCGTTCCCAAAGATTCCAGCCGATAAAGGAATCAGCCACGCCCTCTCACGTCGCTACAATAGAAGACTGGAGCGTAACGCTTCTTATACGTTAGGGGAAAGAGGACGATGGTTTTGCCAGTAGTTGCTGTAATCGGACGCCCGAATGTGGGCAAATCAACGCTTGTCAATCGGTTGGCAGGGGTGATGGATGCGATTGTCCATGATCAACCGGGAGTTACCCGCGATCGCACGTATCGACCCGCGTTCTGGCAAGACCGAGATTACTCGATTGTAGACACCGGGGGTTTGGTTTTTGATGATGATACCGAATTTCTGCCCCTGATTCGAGAACAGGCAATGGCAGCCCTCAGCGAAGCCAGCGCCGCTATATTAGTGGTCGATGGTCAAGCGGGTCCCACGGCGGCTGATCAGGCGATCGCAGATTGGCTACGCCAGCACCCTGTCCCGGTTGTTCTGGCTGTAAATAAGTGCGAATCCCCCCAACAAGGACTAATCCAAGCGGCTGAGTTTTGGGAACTCGGTTTAGGCGAACCTTTTCCCGTATCTGCGATTCACGGTGCAGGAACAGGAGAACTTCTGGATCAACTGATTACCCATTTGCCCACGGTGGGAATACTTCCCGACACCTCAGAAATTAACGTGGCGATTGTCGGGCGTCCGAATGTGGGTAAATCTAGTCTATTAAATGCCCTGACGGGAGAAAAACGGGCGATCGTCAGTTCCGTTTCGGGTACAACCCGCGATGCCATTGATATGATTGTCGAACGCCCCGGAAACCCAGAAACTGAGAGTGAATCTCAACTCTATCGTCTTATTGATACCGCAGGCATTCGCAGGAAGAAAAATGTCGAATATGGACCGGAATTTTTTGGCATTAATCGAGCCTTCAAAGCCATTCGCCGTTCTGATGTGGTTCTCTTCGTGGTTGATGCCCTAGATGGTGTTACCGAACAAGACCAGAAACTTGCTGGACGCATTGCTGAAGACGGACGGGCGGCGGTTATCTTGGTCAACAAATGGGATGCGATTGAAAAAGATACCTATACGATCTATGAATACGAAAAACTGCTGAAAAATCGCCTCTATTTTGTTGAATGGGCACCAATGATTTTTGTCAGCGCCTTAACCGGAAAACGAGTAGACAAAATTCTCGATTTAGTGGATACTGTTGCCGCAGAACACCAGCGCCGCGTCAGTACGTCTGTGATTAATGAAGTGCTTGCAGAAGCCATTAACTGGCATTCCCCGCCCACCAACCGCCAAGGACGCCAAGGCAAAATTTACTACGGCACCCAGGTTAAAAGTAAACCCCCAACAATTGCCCTGTTTGTCAATGATCCGAAACGATTTAATGAAAACTATCGCCGCTATATTGAGCGTCAATTTCGCCAACAACTGGGTTTTACAGGGACACCCTTGCGTCTATTATGGCGCGGTAAGAAAGTCCGCGATGTTGAAAGCAGCAATGCTAATCGAGCCGTTCGGGTTTAATTTGGTGATTGGGGAGTAGGGATTGGGTAAGTTTTGACCCTTCACTGCGGAAAGAGGGCATGGCGCGTGAGTTAACTCCTTTTGTTCCCCTGTTCCCTGTTCCCCGTTCCCTGTTCCCCGTTCCCTTTTAACACACCATGGACTTACTGCGATCGCTCCCGTTAGGGCTATACCTGGAACAACCTGTAACTTGGCTCCATTACCTGGATTCTCGGGTAAAACTTATCTGGTTAATGAGCTTTTTGGCAGTACCTTTATTAGCCAATCCCTATTGCCGTTTGGCAGTTGTTGTGGTATTGATTTTGTTCACCCTGTCAGCCCGTATTCCGTTACGGGTTTGGCGTCAGCAAATGGGTTGGTTGCTGATGCTAGCGGTATTTGTCTTTATTCTCACCGCGATCGCACCCGATGGATTGGCGGTTGATCATCAGTATCGGCTTCCGCAGGCGGACATTCTCATGGTTGAGTCTGCTGAAACCTCAGCACAGGAATCGCCTCAACCGAGACCCTGGTATAATCCCTTTGGCATCGGACGTGAATCAGTTCCAGAGGCTTCTGAGAGTGAAACAGTTATCCTGACCAATTTACCTCAACCGACGGACTACAGATATATTCTCCTGGAAGCGGGTCCAGTAACAATTACCCGTCGCTCATTGGATCTAGCGGTTCGGGTCAGTACGGTAATTTTTACACTAATTTATAGTACCAATCTTTACTTGCTCACCACCGCCCCAGAAGAAATTACCGCCGGGTTAGAAAGTCTAATGCTTCCCTTACGGCGTCTGAATATTCCAGTTACAGAAATTGCTCTGACATTAACCTTATCCTTGCGTTTTATTCCCTTAGTTTTGGAGGAAGTGCAAAATTTAGTCCGTTCGATTCGGACTCGTGCGATTAACTGGAAAAAGCTAGGGGTTCGCCGCAGCGCTCAAGTTTGGATTATGGTGACTGAACGGTTATTAGAAAACCTACTCATGCGAGCTGATCAAATTGCCAAAGCCATGACAGTGCGTGGTTTTACCAGTCCCAATCAGCATCGAGTCCAATGGCATCAACTTCGTTTACACTGGGGAGACTGGATCGCGATCGCGACTTTAGCTCCGTTTTGGGTAGCGCGGCTGATTTGGGGAGGAATGGGGTGATGGAAGTAAACAGAATGATAACTGAAATCACATAGTTGTAGGGGCGGGTTTAGCCACTCAATCTGCTTATTACTGATGACGGAACAACAAAACCCGCCCTTCCTTACGATCAAAAATAGGTTCTTGAGTCGCTCGATTCTCTATTCATCAGTGGAATTATGACAACGCGAATTGTGTGGATAAGACTCACAGAATTCATCTAAATCTGTTGAATAAGTCTCGGAATTATCGACTGTTGCCTCTTGAGATTCCGGTCTCTCTTCGGCAGGTATTTCCGCGAAAATTCCCGTTAATCGTTCCAAATTGCTTCTTAACGTCAGTCCCAATTCCCGTTCGGTTACTAAGGTCAAAACCTGTGTCGTTGCAGGATTAGATTCTCCGGTGAAACCTACCTCAATTTGAGCAATCTTATCCGGTTTGGTAAAAACAGCACCCAGAACGCCGAACAGCAAGGTATTACCAATAAGCCGACCCACGTTAGCTTTTTTGCCTTCTTGATAGGTTAGGGTATCAACATTACTTACCGCAACAGTAATTTCTTGGGTTGGTCTTTCATCATCCAAAACCGCGAGGCGATCGCCTTGTTCAATATAAGCGGTTATGATTCCCTCAGTGAGGGAGATTTTGCATTTACCGGATAGATCAGTTTCACCAGAGGTTAAGGCGCAGATTCCCTCATGACCCGAACGCTGTTTGAGCGAGACGGGGGGTTCGTAGCCTTCACAGCGCGAATTTAAGGGGAATTTCGTGCATAAGGTGTAAAGGTCAACTTCCGGGTTAGCTTGTGCGGGACGTGAGGCGGTAAGAAAAAAACTGGTTAGGGAGGTGGTGGCTAGGATTATGGTTGTGGTTCCGCTGAAAACCAGGCGATTCAGTTTAGGGTAGAAGCTGGAAGTCATAGTCAATATCCAAATTATGCCGTCGCTGGAAAGTATATCTCGGTAGTGTCAGCTTATGCAGGTTGAATTCCCTGTTCCCTGTTACACACCGAGCGAAGCCGAGGTGTTCCCTGTTCCCTAACAAATGACCAATGACCAATGACCAATGACCAATCACAAGCGGTAGGATGATAAATCTACAGTTCTTAGTATCGGTCTATACTTAGTCACTCCGCCATTTTTGCCAGTTTATTGCTGATGACGGGATTGAAACGCTGAAACTGAGAACTGTTGTTGTGTGTGTGAGGTTGGAAAACCCCTTCGTTCATGCTGTCTCTATTCGCCAATTTCTCGCTGGCTCAAGTTGTTATCCCTGTCTCCCCGACAACCCCAACTCCTCCTCCCGCCCAGGAATTGGTGGTGCAACCCCAGCAAATACGACCCTTACCGGGACAACTGGATCAAATACCTGTCTTTAATAGCAATAGTCCCGAAGTGATCCAAACCGAGGGGATTCTACTGTCAACCTTCCCCCCTTACGGAAAAGCGAGTCCCGGCGCTCATTTAAATTTTCCGCTTTCTGGACGCTTTGATATCTTTGCTCATCATATCGCCCGTTCCAATACGCCAGAGGAATGGCGACCCATGTACCAAGGGGTTCTGGTTCACAATGCAGGGAGTCAACCTGTAACCTTAGATATTTTGCAAGCGGTGAGTTATGTAACCAATCCGGATGCTCCGTTTATCAACTTACCGCCCTATATGGACAATCCCTTTGGTTTGGTCTACTCTGGTCCTGGTTCGCGGGTAGCCACCGATATCCTGCGTGGTGTGCATCAATCCTCGTTTCCTTCTCAAATTGTGATTCCGCCGCGACAGAGCGAAATGGTATTGAATTTACCGATTGCTTTGGGCAATTCCCGGTCTACGTTGATGCGTCTGCGAACCAATCGACCTGTTTATATGGCAAGTTTAGCCATGTATGCACCCCTGAATTCCGATCGCAAAGTGGATGGAAAACCTTTAGGGACACCTGGGCTTCCCTATCGTCCACCGACTCTTGACGAATGGCGGTATTTATTATTTAAAGGCAATTTAGCCGGACCACGCGATCGCATTCCAACACCACCTAACCAGACGAACGGTAAAATTGTCTATGGTCGGGTTGCAGGTGTGGCGGTTGGTTCTCAATGGCGTACTGAGGTTGTCAATCGTCCAGGTGCGTCGGATCTGACGATTCCTCAACCGGGTCAAGCGTTTTCCTATCCCCTCAGTACGGTTCCGTTTATCACCTTAGGGACTGATCAGGTGCAAAGTGCGCCTCTAAAAGTCCGTTATCCGGATACTGCTTATCGCGCCCATGGCAATTATGGAGTGCAGTATCACCTTACTTTGCCTTTGGTTAACCGGACAGATGCTTCCCAAACCGTAACTTTAGCGATTCAAACCCCACTTAAACCCGACGAAGAAGAAGAAACCGACAACCTGCACTTTTTGAATCCTCCCGATTCCCAGGTCTTCTTTCGGGGTACGGTACAACTACGTTATACCGATGATCGGGGATTAGCCCGTACCCGTTCGGTTCATCTGGTACAACATCGGGGTCAAGCTGGAGAACCGTTGCTGACGCTGAAAATGCCTCCAGGCGATCGCCGTTTGGTTGAGGTGGATTTTATCTATCCGGCGGATGCAACACCACCCCAAGTTTTAACCATTCGGACGTTGCGATCGCCTTAAGAAGGCTGGGAAGCTGGGGGTGCTGGGGAAGCTGGGGAAGCTGGGGAAGCAATTAGAACGTCTATTGTAGGGGCGGGTTTTACCATTAACATTGGCTTGTCATCCTGATATCACTAAACCCGCCCCGATTGAGTGCTTCGATAAATGACGTAGCTTGCTGGGAGCGAAGCGAGTATGAGCAATGAGCAATGAGCAATGACCAATGACCAATGACAATCTAAATTATTCCCACCTCCTTAATTTAGCCATCTGGGAACTGCCAACAGGGAATCCGTTCAATATTGTGGCTACCGCAGTGATTACAGGCACTCTTTAACGAGGAGTCCACCCATTCATCACCGCAATGGCGACAATGACAAAAAATATTGTTGTGATTGGCGATTTCGATTTTCTGACGCCATTGGTTCAACAGAGTATTATCTTGTTCGTTTTCGTTGCCAATTTCTGACATAGTATTATTCAACACTGGAAAACCGTTGTAATGCGAGCATCTTGCTCGCTACCCATTCCCAATTTAAATGGGTGACAACTTATGCAGCAAACCCTAGCTTAAATCTGAGGTAGGAGCAGGTGCAAGTCACTCCAGAAAAGATATCATCGATACATTCAACTAAACCCGCTCTTCCAGGGCAAACCTCAACGAAGAGAAGAGGGCGATACAATTAGTTAGTGCCAGCGCTCTTGGAAACATGGAAATTTACTGCACTCGTCCCACCTGTCCTCGCCCTCAAAACTTTTTTGCCGATCTCGATGACAAGGCGACACTGCAAACGGCACAACAGAAGTATTGTACGGCTTGTGGAATGCCCTTGATTTTAGTGGGTCGCTATCTTCCTACCAAGTTACTGGGTCAGGGCGGTTTTGGTACCGCATTTCTGGCACGCGATCGCTATACGCCAACGATGCGTGATTGTGTCGCCAAGCAGTTCCAGCCCTCTGGCGACTTAAGCCCCCAACAACTTGCCATTGCCCAAGGTTTATTTGAACGGGAAGCGGAGGTATTAGAACAACTCGGTAATGATCATCCCCAAATTCCCAATCTTTATGCCTTTTTCCCGTTGAGTGTTGGTAATTTGAACCAATCGGGTAAAGAAGACCAGTTTTTCTACTTAGTCCAGGAATTTATTGATGGACAAGACTTGGAGGAGGAACTGCAAACCAAAGGCACATTCTCGGAAGCTGAAGTCCTAGAAGTGTTACAGGCAATGCTGAAGGTACTTCAGTTTGTCCATGAGAATGGTTCAATCCATCGGGATATTAAACCCTCTAATATCATGCGTCACCAGAATGGACGCTTGTACCTGTTGGATTTTGGTGCAGTTAAACAACAAGTTACCAAAGGCGTAGCAGGAACCCCCTCTGGCAAATCTACGGGAATTTATTCGATGGGATTTGCGCCACCCGAACAGATGTCAGGGGCGCAAGTGTACCCGTCAACAGACTTGTATGCGTTGGCGGTAACGTTGATTATGTTGCTGACGGGGAAAGAACCAGAAGAGTTATATGATTCCTACAATAACTCTTGGAACTGGAGACCCTATACCCAGGTTAGTGATACGCTAGCAGACGCCTTAAACCGTATGCTTCTGCCAACCCCAAATAAACGCTTTCAATCGGCTCAAGAGGTGATGGACGCTCTGAAACCGCGTCGAACTCCCCCTGCACCGCCGCCGCCGCCTCCACCTCCCCCCACTCCCAAACCCCAACCAGCCGTTCAACAACAATCTGTGGTTCAACCGCAACCTGTGGTTCAGCAACAACCCGCGATTCAGCGACAAAAACCCAGCTTTACCCTATCAGAAACGTTAATCGGGGCAGGGTTTACAGGCTTTGAAGGAGCGTTACTGTTTATTGCGCTGAAAAGTTTTCTGGGTATCTCTGGGATTAGTGTGGGATTAGTGGGAATGATTGTCGGGGGTTTAATTTATACGCAATACCGCCGGATTATTGAAGGCAAAGACTTGCTAATTTTAGCTGGAATAACATTGGTATTACTGTTCATACCAGCATTACGGCTTGGGTTATCCATTCCTGGCGTCATCTTGGCTGGAGTGTTGGTTGGCGCAGGTGCGATCGCCATCACTGCTCTATTTCGCTTGATTTACTTATTATTGTCTCGTTTCCTGTAAAGGCAAGTAGCCAAGACTGATGAATCAGGGCGGGTTTTGCTTTTCAGTTATTGGTGAAAAGCTGACCTGAGTCCCTAAACCCGCCCCTACAATTGATTTATAACTTATATATAACTGATAACTTATGACTTCTTTGGATATGAACAATGGAAATCCACTGCACTCGCCCCCATTGCCCTCGTCCCGAAAACTTCTTTGCTGAACTGGATCAGAAAGCCACGCTGCAAACAGCACAGCAGAGATATTGTACAGCTTGTGGAATACCACTTATTTTGGGGGGTCGTTATATTCCAACCCAGTTACTAAATCAGGGGGGTTTTGGCACAACGTTTTTGGCACGCGATCGCCACACCCCAATGATGCGCTATTGTGTCGTCAAGCAGTTTCAGCCTTCTGATCAATTAAGTCCCTCCCAACTCGCTAAAGCTCAAGAGCTATTTGAGCAAGAGGCAGAGGTTTTAGAAAAACTGGGTAATACTCATCCTCAAATTCCTAATCTCTATGCCTTTTTTCCCTTAACTGTTGCCAAGTTATCCCAACCTGATACTCAAGATAAATACTTTTACTTAGTACAGGAATTTATTGATGGACAAGATTTAGAAGAAGAACTGCAAACCAAAGGAATATTCTCTGAACCTGAAGTTATAGAAATTCTCAGAGAAATGCTGGCAGTCCTCAAGTTTGTCCATGAGAATGGTTCAATCCATCGGGATATTAAACCCTCCAATATTATGCGTCACCGGAATGGACGGCTGTACCTGTTGGATTTTGGTGCAGTTAAGCAGGTTAGCAAAACGGCAGGGGAAAGATCGTCTAGATCCTCGACGGGCATTTATTCTCCTGGATATGCTCCACCTGAACAGATGAGAGGGGGAGAGGTTAAACCTTCCTCTGACTTGTATGCTTTAGCTGTGACAATAGTTGTCTTGTTGACAGGTAAAGATCTCAAAGATCTGCGCGATTCCCATACTAATTGTTGGCATTGGAAACAGTATATTCAAGTTAGCAATACTCTAGCAGATGTATTAGATAAGCTGCTCTTAGAAGCACCAGTTCAGCGTTTTCAATCGGCTCAAGAGGTGATAGATTTTATGGACTCAACACCATTATCACCTCCGACTCAATCCTCACAACAACCCCATTCCCCAATTCCGCCGATTCCGCCGATTCCGCCAATTCCGCCAATTCCGCCAATTCCACCTCGTTCACTATCAGAAATTTTTGCGAAAGCGGCATTTGTCGGATTTGAAGGTGGATTACTTTTCATTTTTATAAACAGTTTACTGGGTATTTCAGGTATAAGTGTGGGAGTATTGGGTATGGTCGTTGGCGGTTTAGTTTATACACAATACAATCACCGGATCAAAAACAAAAATTTGCTAATTATTAGCGGAATTACTTTTGCTGTCTTGCTCATCCCTCTACTAGGGAGCGGCTGGTCTATCCTAGAAGTAGTCCTTACTGGAGGGATTGCTGCAGCGAGTGCGATCGCCATTACTGCTCTATTTCGTTTGATGTATTTGCTGTTGTCTCGTTTGCTATGAAGATAAGGAGGATAAAAGGCGCGATCGCGACTCAAAAGCAGGTTCCCTTGAACGAAGGAAAGGGTTCCGTAGCCAAGACTGATGAATCAGGGCGGGTTTTGCTTTTCAGTTATTGGTAAAAAGCTAACCTGAGTCCCTAAACCCGCCCCTACAATTGATTTATAACTTATATATAACTGATAACTTATGACTTCTTTGGATATGAACAATAGAAATCTACTGCACTCGTCCCCATTGCCCTCGTCGCCAAAACATTTTTCCCTTTACAGCTCTTTGCGCTGTAATAAAGTACAGTAGATCAAAGTCCCCCTTTTTAAGGGGGATTTAGGGGGATCGACAATGTAAGCTGTTCGGCATTTAAACCTTTGCTAGGAAGATCAGGGTATTCTTAGAACCTTATAAGAGGGCGGGTTTTGTTGATGAATTATTGGTGGATATCTGAATTTAGTCCCTAAACCCGCCCCTACAATTGACTGATTTATGCTCAAATTTCCCAACTTCCCCAGCTCCCTCTGCTCCCTCTGCTCCCTACCTTCACAGATTTCCCGACTTATCGTCCTGTATAGGTGACAAAGATATCCTTGTTGACGGTAACTTCTACAGGATTATCAGGATCGTACACTGATGAAGTAGTATTGCCAAAGGGTAAATTTCCCTCTGAGTCACATCCGGGTAAGAAAACCTCATAGAAGGGTTCAGCGACTGAGGGGACTAGCCTCAGTTGAGTTCCCATCGCCGCAGCGAGACTGTTGGCTCGGTTTTGAGCATCTTCAACGGCTGATTGATAAGCGGCTTGGACTAGGGCTTGACAGTTATTCACCGCATATTCTACGTTAACTGTACTGATCAGAATCTCTTCAATCGGGCTGGCTGCATCCGTTGCGGTATTGACAATTTCCTCCAAGCGATCGCGGTTGGGATTGTCCACAGTAACAACAAGCTGCGCTCCTCCTTCTGTGGCGGTGGAGGGAAAGGGAAAAGGTAAAAAACTACCACTGGGTTCAAGAATTTCTAAGTCAATCGCTTGATCAGAAACACCAATGGCTTGGAGTGCATCCAGAATGGGTTGCAACATCTCTAGAGTGATTGCTTCTTCTGAGGGTTCAAATTGAGACAAGACTCCCTCTGGCGGCGACGGATAGTTTCTGGCAAATTTAAACAGGAGACTAGCTTTATCAGCAGGTTGGCTGGCTCGACCTTTGCCAATCACCCGAAACGTCGGTTCTGCGCTGGGTGGTGGATAAAATAACTGGCTGATTTGACGAGCATCGGGCGTTGAGTCGTTACTGATAGTCTCAGTATTACCTGGATTAGGAATGAAACTTGTAGTGATAACAGCGACAACCAAAGATGACATAACTCTTTTTTTCATTCTGCCCGATTCTCCTAACCCATTTGGCGATAACAGTGGTTCAATTATCCAACAGCAAAATTATCCTAGCTCAGTTCCGCCCAAAACTATACCCGCTAGAACAAATAATCATAAAATTCACCACCCCATCAACGATTAGGGTGGTGAACAATATCACGAGCAGATTATGTCCTGTTTTCCGGCTAGCCCGGTACAGTCTCAAGTCAGATTAACTGTCATACATTCGAGATTCCAGGGCTTCCGGATACTCTTCGCAATATTCCTCAAACGCTGTTTGGGAGGGTTTCTCTGCCCGTTGGTGTGCCGCTTCCGCTTGCAGTTCTTCCACAATATCCCAGGCGGCGGCACATTCTTTAGACGTTGGTCCTTTTTGGGCGCAGACAGCCCGTGCTTCTTCTACCGCTTTGCGGATTTCGTCTTCAAGAAGTACGCTCTTGGGTTTATCGAGAAAGTCTCCTTTAGCCAGAATATCGGTAATAGAGATAATACCCAGGAGTTTGTCCTTGATCACTGGAGCGCGGCGAATGCCTGTATTGGCAAACAATCGCGCCACGTATTCTACACCGAGGTTAGGATTGACTACAATGCAGGGCTTATTCATAATTTCATAAACCCGCACTTTTTTGGGGTCTTTGCCATAGGCAATCACTTTATAAACAATATCCGTTTCCGTGACGATGCCATAAGCATCTTGGTCATGGCGGCGATCTACAATTAAAGCCCGTAGACCCATATCGTTCATCAAATCCACAGCATCAGCTACGGTGGCTGAACCGCGAATGGTGACCACATCGGTGGTCATGATGTCTTGAGCCTTCATCATCATTTGAGTTTCTCCTGGACGTTGATCTGCCTTTATGATGTGACAGGGAAGTCAATCAGTCCTCAGACAATGCTTACGTTGGAAGCTGATTCTTCCAAGCCCCGAACTCTGAGAGATTAGGGTCATTGACCTGTAGGGACTTCTATCGTGGAGCATTTTTGATTAAGGTTTTCTCTTATTGCTCTACCCGGAGAGTCCCACGGACTTTACCGCTATTTTAACGCTATTTGAGTATTATTGCTTATCTAGAACCTATGCACCAATAGCGAAAGATGACTGGTTTACCTGAATCTCCTGGTTTTGAAGGGAGGGGTGACATCCTCCTACACCGAATCGAAGATTACGGTGTAGGCTTCCTTACCTCACGATAAGGCATTGCTCCCCTACGCCATTTATCTAGGCTCATCGCCCCCGACACCTCGACTTGAGAGCCAATTTCTTGCTTTTCCAGAG
>NZ_JAVJNP010000006.1:0-107551 GCF_040217205.1 Coleofasciculus sp. A1-SPW-01
GATTGCCTTTTCCAACAAGCGCTGGCTGCACTTCTTCATGCTGTTTGTCCCAGTGACAGGCTTGTGGATGAGTTCAGTGGGTGTGATTGGCTTAGCGGTAAACCTGCGGGCGTATGACTTCGTGTCCCAGGAAATCCGGGCGGCAGAAGATCCCGAATTTGAGACATTCTACACCAAGAACATTCTGCTTAACGAAGGTGTCCGAGCTTGGTTGGCGCCTCAAGACCAACCCCACCAGAAGTTTGAATTCCCTGAGGAAGTTCTACCTCGCGGTAACGCACTCTAATAAGTTGGGTTTAGTCATCAACTTTGCTCCCCTGCCTTCGGGTAGGGGTTTTTTTCTGTTCATGGTTAATATGACGAATGACGAAAAACTTTCCTGGCTTCCCCTTGCCAAATCTAAATGGTGTGTTATTCTAATTGAAGGTGAATAAACACCAAATAACTAACGGATTAAAAAACCGTACAGGGATTAAGGAGGTGATGCCCATGAGCGATAGTAGTAAAAGCATGGGTCATCTGATTGGAGTTAGCCGGCTGTGCGCCGGGGCTGTTCTCTAACAGTTAGCTCAGTTCTCTTCGGAGAACTCATATATTGAGAAACTGGGCTGGTTAAGGAGTTCCTTCCGGCAGTCTGGTTTCAATCAGAAGACCCGCTAGACCGCTCTCACTATAAGTGCTATAGATTTTATCTAAGTGCTTCCCGTGAGAGCGGATAGTTTTTTGGGCATTTTTTTAAAGTTGAAGGTGGGAGAAAAGGTATGGCTGAGTTACTCAGTGACGCAGAAATTCAAGAAAAAGTCAAGTCATTAGAAGGCTGGACTGTTGAAGGCAAAGAGTTACACACAACTCGCCAATTCAAAGATTTTGTCGAAGCGATCGCCTTTGTCAATAAGATTGTTGAACCCGCAGAAGCGGCTGGACATCATCCTGATTTAGCGATTTCGTATAACAAGGTGACAATTAGTCTCACCACCCATGATGCTGGGGGTTTGACAGCTAATGACTTTGAGATGGCTCAAACGCTGTCCCAGTTAAGCGCATAGCAGTAAAACGCTGATATGGCAAGGGCTTAAGTACCAGTTTAAAAAGCTTGACATCTAAGACTGCTTGTGTAATAAGCAGCCATTTTAGATATATAATTGGCAGTATTAGCAAAAGCTGACTGACTGGCAGATGGACAAGAGTTCCAAGATGAACCGGAAAATTAAGCGAAAAAATACCATCTGCCAATAGACGATGTACCATAGTGCGAGAAGGGCAATCAAATTCTTTCTGTAAAGGTGTGAGGACAGAAGATGTCGAAATTACTGTGGAAGTCTCTACTTATTAGCCCAGCGGTATTAGGTGTAACCTTGGTTGCATCTACGGTGGGAGTACGTGCAGCCGATAGCGCCAATCTGCCTATCACTGACACTCAAACAGCAACGCCAGAAGTTCAGTTCGATGGTGTTGCTGATATTACGGTTTCAGAAGAAATTGCGGTTAATCCGGAACAGTTAACTCCAGCCAGTCTAGAGGTGAAGCCAGAGGTACAACCGACCTTGGCTCAAGCTGTACCTGCTGCGCCCAATGACGCTGAGATTTTAAATCAAATCAATGACTACAGCAGCGAAGGCGGAAACTCCAGCGGGCAAGTGACAAGTGTGGGTCAGTTACGCGATGTTTCTCCGGGAGACTGGGCGTATGAAGCGCTACGCAGCCTAGTCGAACGCTACGGTTGTATCGCTGGGTATCCAGATGGTACATACCGGGGCAATCGGGCGCTGACTCGTTACGAATTTGCCGCTGGCTTGAATGCTTGTTTGAACCAAATTGAGCGTTTGATTGGTACGGGTGGTTTTGACGATTCTGAGTTAGAAACCCTGCGGCGCTTAATTCAGGAATTTGAAGCGGAACTAGCAACCCTAGGGGCGCGAGTTGATAATCTAGAAGGTCGTGTGGCGTTCTTGGAAGATAATCAGTTTTCCACGACGACTAAGTTACGGGGTGAAGTGATTTTTGCGCTCACCGACGAGTTTAATTCTGACTTTGACAATAACACTGTATTCCAAGACAGGGTTCGTCTAGAACTTAATACGAGCTTCACCGGTCAGGATCGGTTAGTGACTCGTCTAGCTGCCGGAAATGCAGATCTACTGAATACGGGTGCAGGTTTTGAAGCGACTCAAACCTTCAACATCGGAAATACAGATGGCAATGATGTCATTGTAGACTGGCTAGCATACTACTTTAATTTTGGCAGCTCCAAAGTTTACGTAGCTGGCGCAGGTGGGATTCATAGCGACTATGCTCCTACCCTGAATCCTTACTTTGAAGACTACGACGGTGGTAATGGTGCATTGTCTGCTTTTGCTTCTGAAAGCCCCATTTATCGTATCGGTGGTGGTGCAGGTGCAGCTATTAGCTTAGGTGCAGGTCCACTAGAACGAGTCTTAGGACCAAGTACATTGACTCTCGGTTACTTGGCAGGTCCTGGTGCAGAAAATCCCGGTGAAGATTTGGGGATCTTCAACGGTGAATATGCGGCACTAGCCCAGTTAAATTTCAACCTTGGTGATCGGATTGGTATTGGTGCGACTTACGTCCACGGTTATCATAATGCTGGCAGCGCCATATTTGATATTGGTGGTGGTGGTTCTGATGAGGGCTTCCCCAACTTTGGTAATGGTATTGTCGGTACTGGGCTCGCTAATAACCCAGGTTCCTTTGCCGGGGACGCCAACGACCGAGTTCCTATGGTAACTAACAGTTACGGGATACAAGCAGCATTCCGCTTGAGTGAAACAATTTCAATTAGTGGCTATGGTGCCTACACCGATGCAATCCTAATTGGTCGAGGCGATAGTGAAATCTGGACGTATGGTGCTGGCGTAGCCTTGTCTGACTTGGGTAAGGAAGGTAACGTACTCGGTATTTTTGGCGGTGTACAACCCTACGCCGGAAGTATTAATACTCCAAGCGATAATTTTGGACGAGAGGATGACGAGTTACCCTGGCACGTTGAAGCTTTCTACAAGTACCAACTCACGGATAATATCTCGGTTACTCCAGGTGTCATCTGGCTGCTTAATCCCGATCAGGATGACAATAATGAAGATGCAGTCATTGGTACCCTGAGAACGACTTTCACGTTCTAAGTCAATTCCGCAAACGGCAAAACTAGCCTGAAAATTCGCGAATGATATCACCCCGCCAGCAAGCGGGGTTTTTTCAGCTTGTCTAAGCTAAACCAACAAACCCCACCGGAAAACCGGGGTATACTGGGAATGATTGACCTGACATGAATCAATTTCTGTGGAACTCTCCTGTAAGACTGAATACACCCTACTTGCTCTCTTAGAACTCACGGGTCATTACAATCAGGGAGAACCCTTACAAATCCGACAGATTGCCGCGCAACAAAATATTCCCGATCGCTATTTAGAACAACTTCTGGCAACCTTGAGACGGGGCAATATAGTCCGTAGCCAACGGGGGTCTAAAGGCGGCTACCTCCTAGCGCGGGAACCCTGGACAATTACTCTATTGGATGTTATTAACTGCCTAGATGGTTCAACCGCCACAACGTCTGGTAGCCAAACCAATGCGATAACTGAAGCCAGTGCTATCGTCCAAGAAACATGGCAAGAAGTCCGCGATCGCACTAATGATATCTTGCGAGACTATACACTGCAAGATTTATGGGAGAAACTGAATAACAGGCAACAGTTGAACATTATGTATTACATCTAATATTACGATGTCCCTGTTTCCCGTTCCCTAACAAAGGACATAAAACGTAGCTTGCTTCTTTTTGGGAGTGAGTGTGACATAAGACGAATGACGAATGACAAATGACGAATGACAATCATTACCACACATTAGATATCCATCCGCAAGCAACAGTCCAAGAAATTAAGCAAGCCTACCGACGTTTAGCTAAACGCTTTCACCCCGATAGCCAAACTAAAACCGCTAACTCGGACAAAATTATCGAGATCAATGGGGCGTATGAAGTTCTCAGAGATCCTCAGCGACGCCATTCTTACGATCAACAGCTTTTCTATCCCCAGTTTTCATCCAAACGCCGCACTCACCAACAGCGTCACGAAGCGGCTCGAAAACAGTATAAACGTCAACGGGCGCGATCATACAATACTGACACTCACCTAGAAATCTGGTTGCAGCAAGTCTATAAACCAGTGAACCGATTGATTATTCCCATTCTCAAATCCCTAAACACTCAAATCAATCAACTCGCGGCTGATCCCTTTGATGACGAACTCATGGAAGACTTTCAAACCTATCTAGAAAACTGTCGTCATGATCTCAATCAGGCTCAGATTACCTTTCGTTCCCAACCTAATCCCGCCCCTGTTGCTGGTGTTGCAGCTTCCTTGTATTACTGTCTCAATCAGTTGGGAGATGGTATTGATGAGCTAGAACGGTTTACCTTCAATTACGACAAACATTACCTGCATACCGGTCAAGAACTCTTCAGAATCGCCACCAGCTTACGCCACGACGCTCAAGATGCCATTAAGCATCTAAATTATTAATTATAAATTCTATAATGAATGATTAACAAAAAACGAATTGCCAATGACAAAGGACGAATGACCAATTAACCAATATTCGTTTATTCTAGAAATAATGCTAATTTACAGAAATTTAAGATTCTGACTTGCCTCAAAAACGCATGAAATGCATCATTAACCGCCGAGCCCAGTTCTCTGCCAGTCATCGCTATTGGTTACCTGAACTGAGTGAAGCTCAAAACCAGCAGCAATTTGGTCGGGGTGCTCAGTTTCCTGGTCATGGACATAATTATGTCCTATTTGTTTCCCTTGAAGGTGACCTAGACGAATACGGTATGGTGCAAAACCTATCGCAAGTCAAAAAAGTGATCAAGCAAGAGGTTACCAGCCAATTGGACTATGCCTATCTGAATCATACTTGGCTAGACTTCCAGGAAACCCTACCTACGACCGAAAACATTGCGCGTGTCATCTGGCAAAAGCTAGCACCTTATTTGCCGCTTGTCAAGATACAGCTATTTGAACATCCAGAACTTTGGGCTGATTATTTAGGAAACGGAATGGAAGCATATCTCACCATATCGACCCACTTTAGCGCCGCTCATCGGCTGGCTCATCCCCAACTCAGTTATGACCAAAACTGTGAAATCTACGGCAAATGCGCTCGTCCCAATGGTCATGGACACAATTATCATTTAGAGGTAACCGTAAAAGGGGAAATTGACCCACGTACTGGGATGATTGTCGATTTGGGAGCCTTGCAGAAGGTAATCGATGATTATGTCGTCGAACCCTTTGACCATACCTTCCTGAACAAAGACATCCCTTACTTTGACCAGGTTGTGCCGACGGCAGAAAATATTGCCATCTATATTCGGCAATTACTCCAGTCACCGATTCAAAAATTAGGAGCGAAACTGCATAAAGTTAAACTCATTGAAAGTCCCAATAACTCCTGTGAAGTCTATTGTACAGGTGACACATCATCGGTAGAACCGGACGCGATCGCATCTCCTGTTCTAACATTTGTTTAGGGGAGAGTACCCCATCTACTCTATGATGATGTTGGTCTAGTAGTCAGCGCTCAAACCCCTGCCCCTGCCTTCCATAGTCGTTAAGAGTATAGATCCCCGGCTTTTTAGAGAAGTCGGGGATCTGGGTGCTGTTTGGCTTCCGGATGCTTCTTTCCCATTCACGTAACGAGTGAATAGAAGAGGGGAACATTGACATTCTCCCACCGTTAAATCAAAGATTGTAGCGGGATCATTCTCGCTGATTGAGGTAAATGAGCCAGGTATGGCAGAGTTTGAGTATCAGTTTTTTGCTTTCACCGAAGTCATGAGAAAAACTTTTGGTAAGATAGGCGAAAGCTTAATATTCTGCCTATTATACCCATCCTGCTCAGACAAACGATAAAATGTCCTACTTGAGGTCACAGTAGAGGAACTATGGAACCGAATCCACAAAAATCTGAATATACTGAGGGTAATCCCCCAGAGGTCAAGACGGCTCAAGCCGACGCTACAAAAAGCCCAGAGTCTAAAGTAGATGTCAATGTTGACCAACCTGGGACAGTTGCCCAACTCCCGCCTAATAATCAAGCCAAGCTTCCCGCTGCGGGTCAAACCACGGATCAAGCTTGGCAGGAATGGGTACAGCCTGTGTTTGACTTCCTGTCCAAACTTCCGGCGATAATCAGTGCATTTTATTACGAGTACCAACAAGCCATCATTTTGATTGGGCTAGTGATAGCCGGCTTTATCACCGTGTATGTTACCCTAGCTGTACTGGATGCCATTAACGACATTCCCTTATTAGCCCCAATTTTTGAACTTGTTGGGATTGGTTACACAATCTGGTTTATTGCCCGTTATCTTTGGAAAGCTGAAAGTCGCCAAGAATTGGCTCAAGAGTTTGATTCTCTTAAAGGGCAATTGCTTGGCAAAGACTCGACTCAGAGTTAAGTTAATCTCTATCCCTACCTGAATCTCGGATTTGGGTGGGGATAATTCTAAAAAACCAGTCCTGGGACTTATGAATAAGGGCGGGTTTTGTTGTTCTGTTATTGGTGAGGAGGGCGGGTTTTGTTGTTCCGTTATTGGTGAGGAGGGCGGGTTTTGTTGTTCCGTTATTGGTGAGGAGGGCGGGTTTTGTTGTTCCGTTATTGGTGAGGAGGGCGGGTTTTGTTGTTCCGTTATTTCAGCAATAGCTGACTTTAGTCCCTAAACCCGCCCCTACAGTCCCTAAACCCGCCCCTACAGTCCCTAAACCCGCCCCTACAGTCCCTAAACCCGCCCCTATAGTCCCTAAACCCGCCCCTACAATTAACTTAAATTAACTCGAGTAATTTTAGGTAAACGAACAATGTCTGACGCCCCCTCCTGACTGAGTTGATTTGCTGTTAATGATTTTACTAAATCAGCAATGCCTTCTGCTCCGATTTTTTGCAGGGTTTGCAAAAGCTGATAACTATGGCTAATTAACTCTGTAACCTGAATTTCCTCATAAATAGGTTGGTAGTCACCTAAGCGTCTAATTCCCTCCCCAAGCAAGATGACAGCGCCACGCCAGTTAAGATTATTGAGATGGTAGCAAGCTACCGAAATTTGTAATATACCTTGATAAAACTGTTTGTTTGGTTCGGCAGCCTCCATCCACAATGCCTCTAAGGTGTCATGACAGGCATAAAATTCCTGTTGATTAAATTGCTCGACACCTTGCCAAAATTGCTCAGTCATAGGTGATTAATTCCAGAGTATGAGTCATTGGTCATTTAGAGTTGAAAATGACCAATGACTTAAAGACAATTAAGCCATGCTATCTCGAACGGATTGAAGCTCCTCGATGGTAATTTCCTGCTGTTCTCCAGAAAATTCGTTGTCTGGTGTCAAAAACAACATACAGTGGCATTCTTTGCGCTCACGCATGGGGATGCAAGGACAATTCCAGTAGGTGGCTTTCACCTCCGCTTCTTTGTCTTCGTAATGACGGCATGGACATAGGGGTGAACCTAAATCATCTTTGTGTTTCGCTAATCCTTCGATGACGACAGCCGTTACCGACGGGTCAGCACAAAAGTAGGTGTCTGTTCGTTTAGCATAGGTTTCGGCGAAATTCTTCATCGCCGCCAGTGTTTTCTCATTGGAAAGATTTGTGCTTTCTGATGTACTCATAAGTAAAATTCGCTAGATACCTTATTCCTTAGTGTGGTTGTTCACTTTTCTTTGCATTTTAACGCAAGCCTTCTAAGTAGGGCTTGCTGCATAACCCAAAAACCTTGAGCCATCAATGCTTTGAGCAGTAGAGAAGGTTGTTCATCTTCAAGGAAATGTGAGACTATCTATCAAAACTATGGCGATAGAATCACCGAAAATGTACCCCTGCTCCCCCTGCGTCCCCCGCTTCCCCCGCTCTTCCTGCTTTTTACCTTAAGTTGACACCAAGGGTACTGCTCACCCGCCTCATCTGAGGGTGCCATTCCGGTTAAATCCGGCTAAGGGACTGTTGTAGCTGACGTTGTAAGGGTTCCTCTTTATCAATAATTTGACCCGCGCAATTGGTCAGTCCTGAGGTGTGCCGTTCAGGTTGGGCTACTGTGGATGGTGACCAAAATAACCAACGACTACCCGGCGGAAGGGAATTGAGACTGGCGGATTGTTGGGTGAGCCAAATTAAGGGAAGATGGGGAGGATCGCCAGCGTCTGCATCTTCTCCCGGTTGGGTCGCAGCTAGGGCTTCTAAGACAACTTGATTTCCGTGTAATAATCCGGTTCTAGCTGTCCAGAGTCTAGCGTCAAGCTGACGAGAACAGGCATAGAAATAGAGGGAGGCGGCGGCAATCACGGCTGATTCAAAATCCTCGGATTGCCAACTTACCGCACTATCAAGGCAAATTACAATTTCTTGAGACCCCGTAAAGACTTCTAACTCCCGTACCATCAATTCTCCATACCGGGCGCTGGTACGCCAATGAATCAGACGAGTTGGATCACCTACGCGGTAAGGTCGTAGCGATCGCGTCAGGTCTTCTGTGGCGGATTGAGAACGGCGATCGCTTAACAGTTGTAGACTATCATCTGTGCCAATTTCGTCAACGATTGGACAACTGGTTAAGGGTAATACCGTAGGATACACAATTGCTGTGGCTGGCGCATGGCGGCTACGACGACACCAAAATAATCCTAAGGGGTTTCCAGTTCTTAGTTGGATTTCATGCCAGTGGTAGACGCCCCGCTTAGTGGTGGAATGGAAATAAACCCAGTGATAGACCCCCCTCGGCGCAATCGTTTCGATCGCGGTTTGCACGGGTTTTCCCAGTTCCGATTGGAGAATGTCCTGAACTTGTAATAACGTTTTGGGTTTAGGGGTAGGATTTTCAATATCGATTTCAATGGTGAGTTCGTCACCCACACTAACCGGAAAGAGGGGACGGCGGTGGACTTGAAGATGACGTAGCGATCGCGGCGGTAAGATAACCGCTAACCCCAATAGCGCAAACGTTATACCACTGATGACATACAGCCACCCTGACATAGTATTGGTCGCCGCGCCAAAGAAACAAATCGCAATACCCGCTAATATCCATCCAGCATAAGCAGGAGTGACCCAATGGGTTTCTAACCAATCCGTGATTCGAGTGATGATGCCCATTTGACACACTCCTTACACCGCTTAGGCTTTTATCTTCTCACATTAAATCAAACAATAGATTATTACTGCTGGTGAAACCATGCCGTTAACGCCACCGCCAAAGCATCGGCTGCATCATCTGGCTTAGGTATACTCTCTAAATTTAACTCTCGCGCCACCGCTTGCTGTACCTCGTGCTTGTCTGCATTCCCATAACCTGTCAACGCTTGCTTCACCTGTCCAGGTGTAAACTCTACCATTGGCACCTGATGCTGGGCTAACACCAAGGTGACAACCCCCCGTGCCTGAGCCACGGTAATTGTATTACCCATCCGGTAAAAAAACAGCTTCTCTACGGCAACTAGATCCGGTTGGCACTGCTCCAGGATAGTATGTAAATCTTCGTAAATTGTACAGAGTCGCTTTCCCAGTTCCGTCCGCGCTGGCGTCTGAATGACACCAAAATCCAATAACTGTACAGATTCAGATGTCGATTTTCCCCGAACCTTGGTCATTGGTTTAACTTCAGCTTGGCAGATAATTGCCCCAAAGCCTAAAATCGCTAACCCTGGGTCTAGTCCTAAAATTCGCTTTCCCATCGACCTTGCTGTCTCCTAGAACACCAGTCTAGTGCATGATGGCAAACGTGTCTGAACTCAAAACTCATACCAAGTTGCGTTCTAACGTGTCATTCTGAGCCTAGCGTTGGGTCAAAACGTCCTCATTCAGGCAGATGCCATGAACAGTAAGACCTGCATTCAAGGGATGATTGTGTAGCTCGTGTTACAGTTTTGAGGAATTATAGCATCGACTTCGATGACACCGACTGGTGTTCTAGTCGTTGTGATTATTGACGTTCTCCGTTGGATTAATCAGTCGTCCCGGTATAATTTCCAAAATGTATCCTGACCAACCCATCCTCCCAGCTAATAAAAGAATATGGCACAGTTGACAGCAGACAATCCGACACCTCCCGTCAAGGACTTGAGCAATTGCCCTGCTCTTAGCTAAAGTCTATCCAGTTTTGTTCTCCGTTTCTGGTATCAGCAATGTCCTCAATTAGTCTCCTCAAACGCGCTCTACGAACCCTGCATAACGAGTCAAGAGGTAGGACGCCCCGACAAGTGAATCGGTGGTTTAAGTGGTTAGCCCCTGGACTATTCGTCAAACGCTGGTTGCTTCTCAGTGCCATAGGTGTACTACTAACGAGTCTGGGGGTAGCGATTTGGGCAAAGCTGACCCCCATTTTTTACTTAATCCAACTCACGTCCACCATTCTGGAAACCATCACCACAGTTATTCCCAACTATGTATCCGGACCGATCGCGATTATTTGTGGTCTGATGTTTATCTTCTGGGGACAAACCCGGACGGTGGGTTCGATTACGGAGGCATTAAAACCCGGAGGCGATGAAGAACTGGTAGACGTGCTGATCGCCCATCGTCGCCTGTATCGTGGTCCGAAAATTGTCGTCGTGGGCGGCGGTACTGGGTTGTCTACCTTACTCCGAGGACTGAAAATTTACAGCGCCCATATCACTGCCATTGTCACCGTAGCCGATGATGGCGGTTCCTCTGGGCGGCTGCGGCAAGAATTTGGGGTTCTGCCTCCGGGAGATATTCGCAACTGTTTGGCAGCTTTAGCAGACCAAGAAAAACTATTAACCGAACTGTTTCAATACCGTTTCTCAGCGGGGAATGGTCTAGTGGGTCACAGTTTTGGTAATTTATTTTTGACGGCAATGAGCGAGATTACGGGGGACTTAGAACGGGCAATTGCCGCCAGTTCTGAAGTTTTAGCGGTGCGAGGACGAGTTCTTCCGGCGACATTGAGTGATGTCTGTCTCTGGGCAGAATTAGAAGATGGGCGTCGGATTGAAGGCGAATCGAATATTACGGCTGCCAATGGTAAAATCGTCAAGATGGGTTGCACGCCAGAAAATCCTCCAGCTCTTCCCGCTGTTCTCAAAGCGATTCACGAAGCCGATTACATTATTATTGGTCCGGGTAGTCTGTATACCAGCATCCTGCCGAATCTGTTAGTGCCAGAAATTACGGATGCGATCGCGGCAAGTACTGCTCCCCGAATCTATGTGTGTAATATCATGACTCAACCGGGTGAAACGGACGGATATACGGTTGCTGATCATATTCGCGCCCTGGACAATGGTTGTGGTCACTCTTTGTTTGATGCGGTTTTGGTGCATCGAAAAGTGCCTTCTGCCGAAGCATTGATTAAGTATGCCCAAGTCAATTCCCACCCTGTTTTTCTGGATCGCGAAGCAACCGAGGAGTTAGGACGCCGCATTGTTTTAGCGAATGTCATGGATGAAGATGAGCACACGAATCTAGTCCGCCATAATCCGGAAAAGTTAGCACGGGTGTTACTACGCTGGTACAGTCGCGCTCATCTGATGTAAAAAGGTAGGAATGACTAAATTCCGTCTAACCGATGCACAAGCCACGCGATCGCTAGGTGTTCGTCTGGGGGAATCTTTGCCCCCAGGTACTGTGATTCTGCTAGAGGGGGATTTAGGTGCGGGTAAAACCACACTGGTGCAGGGAATTGGTGCAGGCTTGGGAATCACCGACGCGATCGTCAGTCCCACGTTTACTCTGATTAACGAATATCCCGAAGGACGCATTCCCCTCTATCATCTAGATTTGTACCGCCTAGAACCTGAAGCCGTAGCCGCGTTAGACCTAGAAAGCTATTGGGAAGGCGTGGAAATGCCCCTAGGAATCGTCGCGATCGAGTGGGCGGATCGATTACCCTATTTACCAGAATCTTATCTGCATTTGAATTTAACCTATTTAAGCGAAGGTGGACGTCAAGCCCAACTCATTTCTGTCTCAACGGGGAAATCTGAGGCGGCGATGGAACTGCCTCTATAAGGATAAGTAGTCGGACTTTCATTAAAGTTGACGGTTGAGATGGGGGAACAGGGAATAGGGAACAGGGAACAGTAAAGATTTGAGGCTTGTTAACATTTCTTAGTACAGCGGACAAATGATAAGCTATTCGGCATTTAAACCTTAATATCAATAATGGCGTAATCCTTGTAGTGCGTTTAGCGAAGCCATGCCGCAGGCTTTGCATCTTGCTCGCTACTAATACCCAATTTAAATGCATGACAGCTTAAATCACTCCAAATTCGCCAAATTCATTTTACTAGAGCCATTTTTAAACTCATTCTGATAGGCATTTATTTTCTCGACAAATTCTTCGGTCAACCGCATAAACGCTTTTGCCCCTGAAGAATTGGGAGAAGCGATAACCGCCGGCATAAAACTATCAACAGCCTTAGCCACATTCACATCCATCGGAATGCGATTCTTAAACAATTGCGTCGGAACAAAATCTTCGGTTACCCGATTCATCACCTGCTTGTAATATCGACCCAGCAATCCTCCGGATAAAATAAAGACAATGCCTAATAACTGTAAGTCGAGAGACGTGCCAGACTTATGGCTCTCCTTCAATTTGGCAATCCGCCGTTCTAAGAGTTGAATTCCCACAACCGATAACGGTTCAGGGCGAGCCGGAAGTAAATAAAAATCACTGGCAACAATACCGCTACGGGTTAACAGATTATAGCCAGGAGCGCAATCTAAGATAATAAAATCATAGTTATCTATCACAGGTTCTAAAATACTTTTAATCAACAGCCGCTCAAACCGATTCCACACCTGATTAAAATTGGGAGTCTCTTCGCGACTGGCTTCTTGATGCAGCATCTCGGAGACTAAATACTCATCATACAGATCAATGTCTCCCGGCAATAAATCCAGTCCTTTTACCGAACAAACGTAAGATTTAATAACATCCTGAATCGTCAGTTTGGCGTGGCGATTGGGACGAATTGCCTTATCAATTAACTGATTCAGCGTGCGTCTCGCTTTTCTGGCTTTAGCAAAATCTTGAGGGGCGATTAAGCTGAGTGTAGCGCTGATTTGGGTATCTAAATCAACCACTAAAACCCGTTTTTGATGCTGTTTCGCCAAGCAAGTTGCCAAGTTGACGGTTAGCGTCGTCTTTCCAACGCCGCCTTTCATGTTAACTGTGGCAATGACAAATCCCATGATAAAATCCTCTTGGAGAAACGTTACCCAGTTCGGTATCAGCCAGCCTAGATTATCAACGCTGTATTGCGTCTGAAATTTCCCTAGCTTTAGGCAACAGTCTACTATGGTAAGCGATTTTACCCATCAAGTGAATAAGTTTCTGTAGGGGCGGGTTTCACAATTATCGTTTCTTTCCCCACCCATAAGTAACTAAACCCGCCCCGCCCCTAGGGTATAATTATCACAGGGTACATTTTATCCCTGGTTTCCATCAGAAGGGCGGGTTTAGTCAAGTGATGGGTTTGTGGCAAACTGTTAGCGGTAAAACCCGCCCCTACAACCATGCGTTTCTACCTTTTACTATCTCCCCCATCTCCCCCATCTCCCCCATCTCCCCCATCTCCCTCAATCCCTAACCCTAAGCAATTCGCTGGAGAAATTCTTTGGTTAACTCAGTAAACGCTTTCGCCCCCGTGGAAGCGGGTTCAGTGAGAACCACGGGTTGAAACTCATCAACGGCTTTAGCGATGGCGACATTGGTGGGGATTTCGGTGATAAAGACTTTATCGTCACCAAAATCAGAACGGACTCGCTTCTTGACTTTTGCCGCCATCGTTGTCGCATGACCGAGGGAAGAAAAGACAATACCCAGTAGATTGAGTGTAGCGCGATCGCTCTGCTTTAATCTTCTGATGCGACCTTCCAAAATCCCCATCCCTACAACCGATAAAGGTTCAGGCTTGGCGGGAATCAGATAAAAGTCACTGGCAATTATACCACTGCGCGTCAGCAAATTATCTCCTGGCGGAAAATCCAGCAGAATCCAGTCATAATTAGAGACAATCGGTTGAATAATCCGCTTCACTAACGCATCTTCCAGATGATTCCAGCCTTTTTCAAAGTCTTGCTGATTGCTATGGGCTTGTGTATAAATCTGGGTAGCTAATAAGAAATCGTTGTACAGTTCGATATTACCAGGGATCAAGTCCAATCCTTTGACCTGACAAATGTTGGGGACAATCACCTCGTTAACAAGCAGAGACGACAACGAATGGGATTGAAAGGCTTGATTAACTAATTGTTGTAGCGTGCGCTTTTGTTTACGGCATTTCGTAAACTGTACCGGAGGGATAAGGCTGAGAGTCGCATTAATCTGGGTATCGAGATCAACGATTAAGACTCGCATCCCATGTTCTTTAGCTAGACTTGTCCCCAAGTTGACGGTGAGTGTGGTTTTGCCCACACCTCCTTTCATATTGACGATTGAAATAACGTGTCCCATTCATGGTTGTTTTGACGATGCTTATATCATACTCTGATCTGCCTTATACGGTGGAGAGGGAGGGCGTTAGTCAGGGCGAGTTTAGTCACTTATGGGTCAAAAATAAACGATAATGGTAAAACCCGCCCCTACACAAAACTATCGCACTCCCTCTGCGTACCTCTGCGTTAAAACCTCTGCGTACCTCTGCGTTGAAAAAATATCCTTCCCACTTTACAATTCAATCCTTCGAGCAAATAAACTCTGCAACCGCTGCAACTTCGCCCCAACTTGATACAGTAAATCTCCTTTCCCTAAAAGATAAGCCGCTTCCGATTGTTTCCCGCCTAAAATAATCTCAGAATCCGCTTCGCTAGCTGTCCGCAACGCTACTCGCCCCGGCAAATTTGAACGGATAATCGGTGTAACCACTTTCGCTTCGGGGCGTTGCGTGGCAATAATTAAATGGATACCCGCTGCTCTCGCCATTGAACCTAATCGTTTGATACTCAATTCTAAAGCATTGCGGATATCTTTTTCGGTCATAAAGTCAGCATATTCGTCAAAGATACAGACAAGACGGGGTAAAGGTGGGTTATTCTGTTGATTATAAGCGTCGAGATGAGAACATCCCGCTTGCTCAAATCGCTGATAACGCCGTTCCATTTCCGCGACTAAATTTTCCATCAACGCGATCGCATCTTCGCTATCCTTAACGATGGGAGCGTACAACCAGGGGATTTGCGCGAATTCGGGAAAGGTGACACGCTTGGGATCAACCAGGGCGATTTTAAGCTGCTGAGGGGAATGGCGATAGAGTAAGGATAACAGGAGCGATCGCAAAAATTCACTTTTCCCGCTTCCGGTGGTTCCCCCCACCAGAAAGTGACAGGTATTCGCATCGGATAAGTCGGCTTCCACGAGGTTCCCATCTAAATCCACACCAATGGCAATTTTTACGGGAGCCTGAGTCGATGTCCGGGATGTGATATATTTCTCAAACTGCGCCACTTGTCGATCTGGACGTGGTAAATCGACGCTGACATAGCCAGGTTGGGGCGCAATTAGGGGAGGATGAGTAATCCCAAGCTGTACCTGTAAATCAGCCGATAATCTCAGCAACCTGTTAACCGTTACCCCCAGACTCGGTCTCAGTTTCACCCGAATAAACGCTGGACCAACGGCTGTTCCCACACAAGTCACGTCTATTTTAAAGGATTGTAACGTCTCAACTAACTGTTGCGCGATCGCATCACTGTTCGTAGTAAGCGCTTTAGCGCCATCACTGTTCGTAGTAAGCGCTTTAGCGCCATCAGTCTTTGTCGTAGACACTTCAGCGCCATCAGAAGTCCCCTCATCTTCCCTTTTCCTTGGCTGTGTATCTGTACTCCTCACATCAAAGTAGGTTTGACAGGTTTCCTGTTGAGGACAGATTTCACACAAGTGAGCATTCGACGTGAGCGGCGGCGGATTTGAATGAGTCTGTCGCCAACTCACCCAATCCTGCATTTGCTGTAACTTATGAGGAATCAAATCATGGACAGCCGCTTCCAACTGTTCCCAAGAATACGCATACTCCTTAAACTCTGGGAGAACACAATACACCGCTGAATCAACCACCACTCCTTTCGTTTTATTGAGCATATAACCATAGAGTGCCACTTGAGCCAACTGCGCTGATGGGTCAACGGGTTCGTAGGTCTTATAATCAATTAAACAGAGACGATTGCGTTCAAAATTAAACACTAAACTATCAAATCGCCCTGTCACCTCCTGGGATGTACCATTAGGTAGATTAAAGTGATAACTAAGCTTATTTTCTTCTAAAATAAAGGTTTGATGAATAACCATTTGATGCAAACAATAGCGGCGATTTACCACTAATAATTCGACCCAACGCTGAATTAGAGCGGTTAAGCCTTGCCACAGCTTTGGCAATACCGTCGCCATTTCGGGATGGGATTCGATGTAGGGAAAAAATACCTGTTGATAAAATATTTCCTGCATTCCCATGGCGACAGCTTCGCGATTTAATTGCTCAGCGGACGGTTCTAATAAGTCGGAAACGTGGGAATTTGCTTGAGCGAGTTTGATAAATTGTTCGGCTAAGGTGTGAAACGCTGTACCAATTCCGATAGATTGACCGGGTGGAATAAATAAAGTGTTCCCATCAAAATGTTGTTTTAAATAGAATAAACGTGGACATTCAAACGCCACGCGCACTTTAGTTGCACTGAAGGGAGGATGTTCGGCTGTTTCGGGTTGTGGCTTGGGTGTGATCACGACTGGGGGTGGAGTAGGGGGCTGTGTTAATTGTAATAAATGGCGATGGACATGAGCTAAATAAACTGTGTCCATTTTGGCATAGTGCAGTTGTTTGGCGGTGAGGGGGCGCTGTCCCCAATCACTGTTTTGTTCGGTTTTATCAACGTTGGTGAAGTGACAGAGTTCTACGGCGAGGGTTTTGAGTTGTTTGTTGGAGACTTGCAGGGGATTTTTGCGGGATTTTTTGGTTAGTTTCCGAACGAGTTTGAAGGTACAGGTAATATTTTGGGCTTGTTGGCTCCCACCGAGAAATTTTAGATCAAAGCTGGCGTTGTGAAAGACTTTCTCGATGTTGGGGTTAACCATAATCTGAGCGACGAAATCCCTGACGATATCGGGGTTATCGAGGACATCAAAAATATAAGCGCGATCGCCTGTTCTGTCTGTGGGATCTGCTAATATTTGAATCAGGGAAAGTCTGGGGTTTGATGTTTGCCAGTCAGCGACTTCTGTGTCTAGCCAGAGAGTTGGATAGGTGGCGAGTTGGGATATAGTTTGGCGGATTTCATTGGGGGTGGTGAGGTACATGGGAGGATTTTTTTAAACGCAGAGTAACGCAGAGGTAGGCGCAGAGGGCGCAGAGGGTTTAGTGAGGTTTAGTGTTGCTTGTTTTGGGTTATAAATAGTCATGTTGCTGACGACGAGTTTTGAGTTAGTGTTATTTGGGTTGGGGGGATGTGTTGTTTTTGGTTGGGGGTTTCCAGCAGACGGATTGATCTTGGGGTTTGGCGTCAGGGGGGATGAGGGTGATTTGGTTTTCTTGACAGAGTGTCTGAATTTGCTGATTGATTTGGGATTCATCGATATGGGAGAAGTCTTGCATGGTTAAATCAACGAGTTTTTTCCGTCCAATCATAAATTGGGTTTTGACGAGGTTTAAGAGGAAGTCTTTGATTTTTATTAAATCGGGTTCAGGCTTAATAATGGGTTTAGATACAATTCCTATGTCTTGTAACAATGGACAATTCTGTAAAACGTGAGAGTCTCGAATCAATTTTTCTAACGTAGGGAGATCGAGGGTTTGTTGGTGAATGACTAATTCCCCAGCACCGGCGGAGTTGACTAAAAGCTGATAGGTTCTCAGATAATGGATAGAGTCGAGATGGGGGGTAAGATGACGATGCGGTGAGCCGTTGAAGAGTTTTTTGAATAGTTTATATCCTTTATTCTTGGCTTGACCCAGTTTTTCGGCTCGAACCAGAATCAGAGTATCACAACAGTTTTTTTCCAGGTCTTTTTCGCAGGCGTTCATCGCTGCATTGAAGCTTGTCATGTTGGGTTCTTCGTTCCAGAAAATTCCTAGTCGTTCAGTTTTATCGGGATGCTGATAACTGAAGGAATAACTACTATACTTAGCATGATTTAAAAGATGAGGGTCAGTGTTGATCTGCAAGGCGTTCATTGCCTGTTGCAACATTTGTGTCAGATCAACCGATGAAAATTGACGAATTCGCTCGACTTTTTGTTGGGTTTTGTGGAATTCTTTAAGCCAAATTAATTTAAAAGTGGCAACGGCATCTTCTATTGGTGGTTTATGACCTAATTTATGTTCAATAAATAATTCTCCGCCAAGTCCTAATACATTTCGCAAATTGGCTCTACCCCCAGGAAATTTTTGCTCCAATGCTTGTTTCTGGAGAGGATAAAGGGGAGAGTCGGGCTTGGGATTGGCTTGCTCATGCAGGGAATAGAGTCGGGTTATCCAGAGGGCTTCAGCTTGTTCAAGGTTTATGGATTTTAGACGAACTTGTTTTTCAATTCCGGCTAAATCGGATTGTTCGAGACGTTCTTTACTCACCTTCCATTGATTCGTTACAATGCTGATAATAACCAGAATATTTTTAAGATATTGATTGTGGAACGTTCTATTAAGATTAAATAAAGATTGTAAGTTGGGAATTCCATCAGCAAACTTCGGTGTCATTTCCGCTTGATCGAAGCAGAGAACAATGGGTTTTGTCGATGCTGAAATTCTGCCAAAGTTGCCGATTATTCCCCGCGCGGCTTCTTCATTATCGATAGGCTGATTAACCCCTAATGCATTGAGGTCATCTCGATCTAAATTTTCTCCTCGCAACCAGTCACAAGCCAAAAAATATAAATCCTGATTCGTGAGACCATACAATACACCAAAGAAATCTCTTGCCTGATAAATACCCGAGGGATAAGTGCTTCTAAAATTGCGAATAAAAAGTCCTCGTTCCCCCAGGATTCTCCTCATCATGCTGCGATCTTTAAACGCTGATAGTCCTTTCAACCAAAGAATTAACTGAGAACTTTTTTGTCCTTCCGGCTTTTGCATCAGACTATCTACCATTTGGCGCAACGTATGTCGCCAAATATGCTGATTATCTGCCCAGGGATCGATATAAATAAAAAAAGCGTAAGGGTTAAGCTTTTGCTTAAGACGTCCTAATAAATAACTTTTCCCTGAACCCGAGTCTCCATCCAGTAATATCGTCCGTGTCCGCTGATCTCTGGCGACTAATCGGAGAACCTCAGTCACCTGAGTAATTGCTTCTTGGTGAATTGAATCAACTGTGGCGGCGACTTGTTGATCTTCTCGCCAAAAGTTTCCAGTTTTAAAGGTTACGGGATCAAAGGGGTTGACTTCTTGTTTTATAATTTCATCAATAGTTGCCATGATTATCCCTAGAAGTGATTACAAACCGAATTTGGCGGGTATGGTGAAAAATGAGTCCGCTAGTTGACAATAATAAAAAATAAAGATCCCCCAATTTCTTGAGGAATCCCAGCTTGAAGTTGTTCTGAGGTATAGTGCATCGCCTCAACTAATGAACTCAACTCAATTTTGCCTTCCCGTTGCAAACGATAGAGGGCTTGATCTAAGTCATCCCTAGATAAGGGAGGTTGTAATTTCTGACGCAGATGAAAAATGGGTAAATAATTGTCGGTTCCTAATTCTTTATCTAACTGCTGAATCAGTTGTAAAATTTCTGTATCTGTGGGTTTCTGGGTTAGTGCAGGTTCTAAACTCAATGAAGGTTGGGTTTGGGTGACACTTACAGACGGATTCACTTGAGGAGACAGTGATTTTCGCAAAAACCCCAGATAATTCCCCAGCAGTTCTAAACTAATCACTGGATTTGTGCCTTTTTTCGGGATATAATCCTCTCGTAGCTGATCGAGTCCGCGCTGAGTCATCCACACTTCAGCCTTTTGGCGTTTCAGTTGTTTTTCGACTTCAATGAATCCCCGTTCATCGAAGCGTTGTAAAATAGCATCGCGTTCGGCTGACTTCAACGACTTGATATCGATTTTGCTGGGTTTAACTTTTCCCGATGCTTTACCGATACTGTTGAGTACCCTAAGTTCACTGGGAGAGAGAGGAACTTGATCCGGTTCTATGTTCAACAGAGCGCGACCGGGTGGTAAAATTTTAACCGATGCGATCTCACGGGAGAAATCGACCCAACCCCGTTCTTCTAAATCGCGGACAATTTTGTTTTTGCCTTTGATACTATTGAATAGTTTTGCCGACAGTGGAGAACGGTAGTTCGGACATCCTAGTAGTTTCAGGAGAAATTTTAGCTCCTTGGTTTCCATGGAAATGTTTAACCTCATTTATCGTTCATTCTACTTTAACTTGAGGGGGGAACACAACGGAAGGGTATCAACGTCTTCATCAGTTAGGTTTGTAGTCAGCACGAAGCGTGCTAGCAGCGCTGAAGCGCTTACTACAAACTGTGCGATCGCACTCTCCATTCCCCAGAAAGGCTTAACCCGCTTCTCGCACCTGATCGGTATAATCTTTGGGACGCATTTGACGAAACACCTGCAACGCCGCTTGGCGTAAACTTAGGGGTAAATAGGATAAGATTACTCCCAATTGGGCTTTCCGAGAACTGCCAATAATCTCCGCCACCTCTTGCAACATTATTCGTCCCTGAACCGTATCCCCATTTTCAATTAACCGTAATCCCAACGCTTCTTTTGTCCATGCCAATTTTTGTATCCGTAGTGTCTCTAATTCTTGATCAGGAAATCGATAACTATCAATACAAAAAACCTTAGCCTTCAAAAAATGCAGATTCTGCCTTAAACTCGTCTGTCCCCCGTGAAACCGATACTCCATCAAATACTCTGGCAAAAAATACCCCTGCTTAAGCGCGATCGCTAATCGTACCAGTAAATCAAAATCCTCGCAGCCATCGGCTTCTGGGCGCATATAGTCCACATCCTGCAAACAGGCCCGACGAAACAAGGTTGAACCCACCTGCAAACTTTGATATTGAAACGTTTGTCGCATTAAATCAGGAATTATACCCTGCTTCAGTTTATCCTTTCCCCACTTCGCCGCATTCTCTTTCGTCGCTGACTCATCACGATTGCCGTTTTTATCAATAACCCAGTGATTCGTACAGACAAAATCAACTGTTGGTTCCGCTTCTAATACTGCCACCGTTTTTTCTAAGAACTCCGGCGTTAGGGCATCATCATCATCAAATTTGATAAAATAGTTTCCCTGGGCAGTATCAAAACCAGAACGCATATTTTTACTGCGCCCAATATTTTTAGCATGGCGGATATATCGAATTCGGGCATCATTCCACTGACTAACAACCGTAGGTGTCTCATCAGTTGAGCCATCATCGCAAATAATTAACTCAAAATCTTTATACGTTTGACTCAGAACACTTTTTACTGACTGAATCAGATAGTTGGCACGATTGTAAGTAGGAATACAAACACTAACTTTAGACATGAGCAATTCGTTATTGGTTATGGAGCAAAATTCATTAATTATACAGGTGTTAATTTAAATGTTATTGATAACGTCAACAATTCTATGCCTAAAAAAAACATCATTGTCTTCATACCAAGCACGAGCATTATCCCCCCATTCTTTTTTAGTTCCATCATCCGTCCCTAAGACTTGGTGTATGGTTTGTTCTAATGCCTGCCTATCAACATAATAATTTATGCCGACTCCCTGCACCTGAGCTTTATTACAATCCACTAAAATGCCTCGATCCGGTGTAATTAATTCATTCATCGGCGGAGCATTAGTCGTCAGAATCACGGAACGACAGCTCATGGCTTCGACAATCCCATGACCAAAGCCCTCTGCTTCTGAAGGACATAAGTGAATGCCATGACTGTTCTGATAGTTTCTTAACACTATATCATCTAGATGCTCCGTAATATACTCAATATTAGCTGCACCGATTCGGTCAAGCTCTTGCCAATTGCGTCGAATAGTCAGATCAGGCAAACCAGGATTACGCTGCCAAATTCCCAGAATGGCATTTGTACCTTTTTGAGGGCTTTTCCCCGCTAAATGGAAAAACTTGTCATAACGTTTGGTTTGGGTTTCGTCTAAGCGGTCAAAACTGGTGAAGCTGATAAACTCAGTCCGGCATCCTAGCTTGTTAAAAATACGTTGAGCAAACCGTGTTTTACAAAGGATATAGTCAAAATGAGGGAGATCAGGAAGCCACTCTTGCCAAAACCATTCTTGATTGGTAATTAAGCAATTTAGCTTGGCACAGGGAAATAAGGGAGGAACGACGTGTTCGAGGAAAAGATTAATATCATAGATAGGTGTCTTCGGTAAACCTGAATTGAGCGGTTGACCTCGATGATCACGGGTGAGTGAATTGATGTCAAAAAAAGTCACATTAAAATTGGCTTGCTTGAGAATAGTCGTGACAATAGTCGCATCTCGACTTAATCCAGAATTATTATCTGCTGTTATTATATTGATATGCCGCATACGCCATTTTTTCAAGCGTGACTGTTGCTAGGGGGAAAGAAAAATCATGCCGCCAAGGAACCAAAAAAAATCTAGGGCTAAGGTTCCCTGACTACAAACCCTTGATAAAATATGACAAGCCTTGAGCTAAACTAAAATAAAATTATGTGTCCCGATCGCACCACTGACAGCCAACCTGGTTCCTCCTTTATCCCCAAGGTATCCGTCGTTGTCCCCATCTATAACGGTGCTGCCGATATACATGACTTAATCCAGTGTCTCTTCTGTCAAACGTACCCCAAGGATCAGGTAGAATACCTACTCGTAGACAATAATAGCCGCGATCGCACACCTGAGATACTGCACCAAGCCGCTCAAGACGCCAAAGCTCAAGGCATCACGCTTCACCCCCTCACCGAAAACCAGATTCAAAGTTCCTACGCAGCCCGCAATACAGGCATAAAAGCATCCACTGGTGAAATTCTAGCCTTCACCGATGCCGATTGTCGCCCCCTTCCCCAGTGGTTAAGTCTCTTAGTTCAGCCCTTTGTCAATCCCAAAGTCGGATTAGTTGTCGGTGAAATTTCCGCTTTACCCGGTAAAACCTTGCTCGAAAAACACGCCGAACGCCAAGGAACATTAAGCCAAAAAAATACCCTTGATCACCCATTTTATCCCTATGGTCAAACCGCCAATTTAGCCATTCGTCGCCAAGCCTTACAAGACGTCGGCTTATTCCGCCCCTACATGACAACTGGAGGAGATGCAGATATTTGTTGGCGAATTCAGCGCCAGACTCAATGGCAACTTAAGTTTGCCGAAACAGCCATTGTTCAACACCGCCACCGCGCCAACCTACGGGAATTCCGCAGCCAATGGCAACGCTATGGGCGTTCTAATAAATACTTGCACGAACTGCATGGCGTCGAATTGCAACCAAAATTAACCTCAAAAAAATCTTTCTATTTAATCAGTCGTTGGTTGCTCAAGGAATTGCCACTAACTAGCGGACAAGTTATTGCCGGAAAAGCCTCTTTGGGGGATGTGCTAAAAACTCCAATTAATCTGTACGGCGCTTGGTATCGCGACCTCGGACAACAACAAACTCAACTCGATGAAAAAGCGAATAAAATTGATTGGTTGTAAAGAATTTATTAATTTTGAAGGGTGTAGGGGCGGGTTTTACCATTATCGTTACTTGTCACCCAGATGTCACTAAACCCGCCCCCTCTGAATGACAGCGTAACGCCGATTTGCCGATTCGTTTGATTCTTGTGTTATAACAGAGCTGGTTAGACTCCCTAGCGACAACTCACCCCGACAGTTATGCCAACGCCTCAGATTGCTGCGATTATCTGTACTCACAACCGAGATGCGTATCTAGGCGCTGCCATCGATAGCCTATTAGCCCAAGATTGTGATAATTTTATCGTCGTAGTGGTCGATAACGCCTCTAGCGATCGCACTCGTGAGATTGTTGAAGCCCGTATCTCTCACCCTCAGTTAAAATACGTTTACGAACCCGTTATCGGTCTTTCCGTAGCACGCAATACGGGCGCAAAGGAAACCACTGCTCCCATTCTCGCCTATTTAGATGATGATGCCGTCGCCAGTCCCCAATGGCTGAGAGTTCTCCTAGAGGCTTATCACCAAAATGAAAAATTGGCAGTAGCTGGCGGTAAAGTCACCCTAATCTGGCCCCCCGGCGTCGAACCCCTCAGCTGGATATCCCCAGAACTTGCTGGCAATTTGGGACTTTATGATCTCGGAGATAGCGTCGTTTATATCAAAGAACCTGGTTTAACACCCAGAGGCTTAAACTACTCCATCCGGCGTACCTTCCTAGAACAAATTGGCGGTTTTGATCCTAATCTAGGGCGTCAAGGTAAAAAATTATTATCCAATGAAGAATTATACGTGACTGAACTTGCCCTCAAACAGGGTTGGCAAGTTGCCTATCTCCCCGATGCCGTCGCTGCCCATAACGTCGCCCCAGAACGCCTCAAAGCAAGCTGGTTTTTGCAGCGTAGCTGGTGGCAAGGGATTAGCGAGTGTTATCGCGAAGAAGTCGCAGGTCGAACTGGGATACGTCAGTTAGGACGAGGAGGAGAACGCATCGCCCGGGGACTCTATAAATCCGCGAAACATTTGACTGACCCAGCTAAACGGTTTGATAATCTAGTTTATGCTTATGGGCAGATTGGTTATCTAAGCGCCGCCATTCAAGCTATGCTACTTAAACCCAAAGATGAGGGCTGAATTATGAGGGAACAAGGAAGATAGGGAAGCAGGGGGAGCAGGGGGAGCAGGGGGAGCAGGGAAAGCAGGGGGAGCAGGGGGAGATGAGGAAGTCGTGAGTTAACTCAAAACTCTACCTTACACTGTTGCCTATTGCCTGTTGCCTCACGAATGACAAATGACCAATGACCAATGACAAATCATGAAAAAAGCACTAATATGCGGCATATCCGGTCAAGATGGCGCTTATCTAGCTAAATTACTTCTCAACGAAGGGTATAGCGTCTGTGGTACATCACGGGATGCTCAAATGTCATCCTTTCAGAATCTAGTCCGCCTGGGTATCCGTGACCAAGTGAAACTAGAATCCGCCGCCCTGACCGATTTTCGCAGTGTGCTGCAAGTTCTGAAGAAAAATCAACCGGATGAGGTCTATAACTTGGCGGGACAAAGTTCGGTGGGATTGTCATTTGAACAACCCGTAGAAACCCTAGAAAGTATTTCTATTGGTACGTTAAATCTTTTAGAAGCGATTCGGTTTACAGGTGAGCCAATTAAATTTTATAATGCGGGATCGAGTGAATGTTTTGGCGATATTGGCACAGAAGCGGCGGATGAAACAACTCCATTTCGCCCAAGAAGCCCTTATGCAGTGGCAAAATCTGCGGCATTTTGGCAAGTGGCAAACTATCGGGAAGCTTACGGTTTGTTTGCTTGTTCCGGTATTCTGTTTAATCACGAATCTCCCCTGAGACCCCAACGATTTGTGACCCAAAAGATTGTTGCGGCAGTGTCTCGCATTGCCCAAGGTAGCCAAGAAAAGCTTTATCTGGGTAATGTTGATATTAAACGCGACTGGGGATGGGCGCCTGAATACGTCGAGGCAATGTATAAAATCTTGCAACAAGAGGAACCTGATGATTATGTGATTGCAACGGGAGAGAGTTACACCCTAGAAGAGTTTGTGGTAGCAGCTTTTGATTCAATCGGCTTAAATTGGCAAGATTATGTGATCACGGATAGGAGTTTGTTCCGACCAACCGATTTAGCAATCAGTCGGGGAAATCCTGCCAAAGCCAGAGAAAAACTCGGATGGCAAGCTCAGTATAAAATGCCTGATATTGTGCGGATGATGGTTCAAGCCAAGCAAGATTCGGCACAATAATAGCGAGGCTGTAACAACCATTGTTTCAGGCTTTTTTATTAGGGGTGATTTGGCGGACTTCATCTCAGTTGTTATATAGCAACCGCCATGACTGTTAGGACACATCATTTATGTAGAGACGCGCCATGGCGCGTCTCTACAATGGTGCTTAACTAAAATAGGTTACGTTTTGTATACACGCCTTAAACCCTCACCCATTACCCATGAAGATTTTGATGCTCTCTTCTACGTTCCCCTATCCCCCAACCCAAGGAGGGACTCAGGTAAGGACGTTTAACTTACTCAAACATCTCACTGGACATGAGATTACCCTACTCACTCAACGCGCTGACGATGTAACCGATGCTGACATTGAAGCATTACGAGAATGGGTGGCTGAGTTGGTCGTTTTTCCCCGTCCCACAACTTCCAGTCTGAAGGGAGGATTGTTGGGCAAGTTACAGCGCTTTGGTCAGTTTTTACAGCAGGGGATTCCTCCCAGTGTCCTCTCGATTTATTCTCCACAATTACAGGATTGGGTTGATCAGTGTGTCGAGAAGAATAACGTTGATGTGATTACCTGCGAACATAGCGTCAACGAAATTTATGTGCGTCCGGAGTTTCGCAAACAACTGCGAACAGTTGTCAATATCCACAGTTCGGTGTATGCTTCTTGTCGCAATCAGTTGCAAACGGGTACAAGTGAGAATCTCTGGCGCGATCGCTTGAATCTGCCTCTACTTTATCGCTATGAACAGCGCTACTGTGATAAGTTTTCCCATATTGTAGTGACGACGGATGATGATCGCCAACAGATTCAATCCTATAATCCCCCCAGTCAGATTGCCGTGATTCCCAATGGTGTAGACTTTAACCAATTCCCTTATCGAACCGTTGATCCCGGTGGACATCGCTTGACGTTTATCGGCGCGATGGATAATTTAGCCAATATTGATGCGGTGAGGTTCTTAAGTTTAGAGGTATTCCCCGCGATTCAAGAACGGTATCCAGACACAACCTTAACTCTGGTTGGCGCACGTCCTACCTCTGAAGTATCGGCGCTGGGAAATCGTCCCGGTATTACAGTAACGGGGCGGGTTCCGTCTATGGCAGACTATTTACATCAAGCCACGGTATGCATCGTCTCGATGCGAACAGGGTATGGGATCAAGAACAAAACCCTAGAGGCGATGGCGGCGGGTGTACCTGTGGTGGGAAGCGATCGCGGTTTAGAAGGACTGGAGGTTGATAGTCCCAATGTACCATTGAGAGCATTGAGGGCAAATTCGGTTTCCGAGTATGTTGATGCGGTGACTCGCTTATTTGAAGAGTCTCAACTGAGACAACAATTGTCACAAAGTGGACGCCAGTTTATTGAGAAGAATTATACATGGGAACGAGCCGCCCAGCTTTATGAACAAGTCATTTGTGCAAAGTGAACAAACAAATACCTGTAGGGGGTGTGGGGTGTGGGGTGTAGGAGTATGCATATTCAATCCGCGACAGCTTACCCTTCTACCCTTCTACCCTTAAAAATATCTGCCTCAAGGAATAGCTTACCAATAATTTGTGATCAAAAATTAATGATAAATTATCTATATAAATAATTTATCATTGAAAATTTAAAATGTTTATATAATAAGGTAAAACTGTTTGATGAAATAGATATAATCCATTAGCAAATTTTAATAAATGCCATCTCAATTCATCATTAATCCCGATAAAACCGAATTTATGACCATTTTGGGGGGAATCTGAAGATTTATGAAAATTCTCATCCTCTCTGCCACATTTCCCTATCCACCCACCAGCGGTGGAACTGAGGTTAGAACATTTAACTTACTCAAGGCTCTGAGTGAGCGTCATCAGATTACCCTGGTGACTCAACGCACTGATGATATTTCCGAGACTGACGTGGAAAAGTTGCAGGAGTGGGTCGAAGAACTCGTCGTTTTCCCTCAACCCAACGGCTCAGAGAACAACAGTGGACTGCGGTCAAAAATGCAGCGCTTGAGTACATTCCTGCAACAAGGAACGCCTCAAAGTGTCTTAAAACACTACTCCCCGGAGATGCAGGAATGGGTGAACCAGGCAATAGAGTCAGGAAACTTTGACGTGATCACCTGCGAACATAGCATGAATGAAATTTATGTTCGCCCCCAATGGCGAGAGAAGTTGCGAACCGTCGTCAATATTCATAGTTCCCTCTATCGCAAGCAGCGCCATCAGTTAGACGGAAAACCAGCGGATAAGCAGCTACGAGAGCAATTAAATTTACCTCTACTGCGTCGTTACGAAGAGCGATATTGTGGCAAGTTTACCAATATTGTCGTTGCCACTCCTAAAGATCGGCGTCAGATTGAGGATTATGAACCAGAGGGCAAGATTACGTTAGTTCCCAATGGCGTTGATTTTAAGCAGTTTCCTAAGCGTGTCTCTGATCCGGGAGGACAGCGATTGGTGTTTGTGGGTGTTATGGATAGCCCGACAAACGTTGATGCGGTGCGTTTCTTCAGTTTAGAGGTATTCCCGGAGATTTTACGACGGTATCCAGAGGCAACCTTAGAAATTGTGGGCGCACGCCCTGTACCTGAGGTGCTAGAGTTGCAGGAACGTCCGGGAATTACGGTAGCAGGTCGGGTGAGTTCAATCGTAGACTATTTGCATAAGGCAACGGTTTGTGTAATTCCCCTGCGGACTAGCTATGGGATTAAGAACAAAACCCTAGAAGCAATGGCAGCAGGAGTGCCGGTGGTAGCAAGCGATCGCGGTTTGGAAGGATTGCCCGTCGATGGCGGAGATGTCCCCCTGCGGGCATTACGGGCAAATGAAACCGCCGAGTATGTGTACGCCGTGAGTCGCTTATTCGAGAACCGTCAACTTCGCAAGCAACTCTCAGAAAATGGGCGATCGCTGGTTGAGCAGAAATATACCTGGAAACGGGCGGGGGAACTTTATGAAAAGGTATTAATGGGGAATTGAGGCGGTTGAAACCGCAACTACACAAACAAAACCCGCCTTCGCGGGTTCCAAAACTCTTCACTCTGTTTCAGGTAACCGTTTCAACGTCTACCTAGTGCAGCGGGCATAAAAATACTTGAGCAGCTTCGTAGATACGATGAAGCAGGGGGAGCAGAGGGAGCAGGGGAAGCGGGGGGAGATATTAGCTGTTCAGTTATTTCTGCCTTCTTGCACTAGACTTGCATCGCTTCTTGTAACGGAACGTCAGGGGTTGATTTATCCTCATGCAAACGATCTAAAATCTCAATCACTTCTCGCTCGAAGGATACCTGGGCGCGGTTAGTTCTCCCCCCCACATAAAAGCGATCGCCTTTTTGTAATGCCCAAATTTGGGAGTGAGACACGTAACTCATAATTACACCCACCATCAGCAAACCAAAGCCAGTATACACAATCGGAATGCCGGGATCAGCTTTTATTTGTAAGCCCGTACTGCCAATTAATTCCTTCAGACGCAACGTTACCCCATTCACTTGGGTACTCATTCCAGAACGCACGGTGGAGACTAATTTGCCCTTGGCATCATAGACCAAAACCGTCCCCTGTAAATCTTTTGCCAACAATGAAGCCCCTTCACTTAAATCCGGTTTCGTCGGTACCCATGTCCCCCAGATACGCCCATTCCCTTGGATATCCAGTTTCGCCATGGGTAACTGAAAAATCGGACTATTATTTAACTGTACCTGCACCGCCGCGATTCCCCAGTCGGTTTGGTAGAAGGTGACACCTTGATGGCGCAGGGGTTTATTTACATAGATGGTTTCTCTGTCAATTTCTTGTTCCTGATTATCCACTACCGATAAATCGGAATAAAACTGATCAATTCCGCCTTCGGGGGTGTAGTCAATCCAGAAGCGATTAACATGAATCCCCCAATCTTGAGGAACCTGAGATTTTGCCCAGGGACCGGCATCAATAATATTTCTGACGTGAAAGGTTTTGCCACTAGGAACCATTTCCTGTGCCATAAATCCCGTCATTGCACCCCAAATTGACCCAGCCAGAATAATCAGCATACTGGCATGAACCACAATCGGACCAATCCGCCCCACGATTCCTTTGCGGGCGTAGAGGCTATCTCCTTCTTGAAATACCCGATAGCGCTTGGCTTGTAGCAGTTGGGATAAGGAATTCACCGAACCCGTTTCTAGTTCAGCGCTGAGTGCCAGTTTCTGAAACTGACGTGGTTCTTTGTAATAATTCCAGCGACGGGCGGCTTTCAGGGCGGGAAATTGACGAGTAAACGTGCAAGCCGTGAGGCTACTACCAAACAGAACTAGGATTGACAAAAACCACCAGGTTCGGTACACATGGTCTAATCCTAAGAAGAGGAGAACTTTCCAGGTTAAGAAACCAAATAAGGCGGGATCTTCGGGATAATTAGCTTGATAAAAGGCGAGAGACTGACCCTGTTCGATAATGGTACCACTGATACTGAAAAGAGCGATCGCGAGAAGGAGTGCGATCGCCAATCGTAAATCTGCTAGAAATGATAGGATATAACGCCGGAACCAACGTCCGACAGGATTAGACACAGATTGATTATCTAACGTCATTAATTAAAAAATTCCCCCAGGAATCCGAGACAGCAGCGAAAAGACGCCGAATCCGACTAATAAAGCCCCACTAACGGGTGTAATCCAACTTGACCATTGGCGTACTTCTAATAACTTCTTTATTGAAGCAGTAAATGTACCTGCCACAATTAACGGGGTAACATAACCTGCCGTATAGGATAATAGCAAAACCCCACCGAGAACCCAGTCTTGTGTACTTGCCACCCAAGCCAGTAATGTTGCCAAAACGGGTGTACTGCAAGGAGAGGCGACTAAACCAAAGGTTAACCCAATCAGATAGGAACGTATCCCCTTGGGCAAATCGGGGGAAATCCACTCCATTCCGTCAAAGGATGGTAATTGCAGGGGTAAGGCTTCGAGTAGGTTTAGCCCCATGATAATTGCAATCAGGCTAACAATGATGGGTAACCCGATACCCACTTGCCCATAAACTCGTCCCACCGATGCGGCTAAAATCCCCAATCCAGCTAGGGTGGTTGCCAAACCCAGTGCAAACCAAGTAGATTGAGTCGCCGCTTGCAAGCGTCCTTTGGCTTCATAGCCGCCAATGTAGCCTATTGTGATCGGCAGCATAGATAGCATACAAGGAGTGAGGCTAGTCAGCAACCCAGCCGCAAAGATAATGCCAATGCTTAATGCACTCAGATGGGTAAGCTGATTGCCAACCAGATTATCGGCAAATTGTTCCAGTTGGTACAGTTGAGTTTGTAAGGTGTCAATCATGCGCTGGGTAATTCACCAAATGCCTGTTCTGTGAGCATTTTAACGTATGAGATTGTTTGTAGTAAGCACTTTAGTGCTTCAAAGCATAGCTGGAGTTGGCTCAGTTCCCTTACTACAAAACAAATCTAATCCACAATTTTAGTAGTAACGCACCGATTTTCAAAGGATTGGGGTGCGTTACGCTGTCGCTAACGGCACCCTACTCACTCGCTTCACAGGTATAACAAATGACGAATGACAAATGACAAATGACAATCACCACCGTTAACTTTAATTCTCCCCACCGGCTTCGTGAAGAACTTTCCGATAACGCATTTTGAGAATGAGTCCCAGCGTGATTTGCTTCATCACCCAATACAATACCGTCAACACGATAAAGGTGACAAACATAACCAACAGGGGGCGTTTAGCCGTCAAGTCATCCACAATAGTTTGGGCTAAATCCTCCGGTTGTGTGACTAAATCCCAACTATTAAATCGGAGGAATCGTCCTAAATAGATACCAACCGCGCACAGAGCATGAGTAATCAGTTCAGCCGGAATGGTAAACTTACCCATGCCTTGTTTTTGTAAATAGTATCCTAAATTAATTAACGAGATAACATAAGCTTCAAAGCCCAATAAAATAACACTGAGATGTTGCGGAATTAGCACTAACGTAATCACCCAAACGGAATAGTCACGACGCACCGCATCAATCAGGTGGATGATATCCGTCAGCAGATAAGGTGCATTGGGTAAGAACGCCATGAAAACAATGAAACCCACCCACCACAAAAGGTTACGGTTTCCAGATGAGCGACGAAAGAGCCAAACACTTAAAGCTAAGGGGATAAAGGCAAGAAATAAATTCCAAGCCATCCAACCGCTATGGCGATGCCATGCTTTCCAGGCATCCCTTAATAGAAATCTTAAAGACATTTTTTTACGGGTATAAGTCTGCTAAAGCAATCGGTTATTTACCAGTATAGCTAATGGCTTCAAGACGCCGTGAGCAGTTATTAGTGATTCCTTATCAGCGAAATCTTGTCAATTTTCAGGAAGCTAAATCGTAGCCAAGGGGTAGGGTAGGGTAGCGTAACGCACCACTTCTCAAGGGTTGGGTGGGTGGCGAGAATTTGAGTTTTTGGCGGATGACAGCATTTATGGCGAAGACAGCGCTGACTACAAACGCTTAATTGAGTGACATTTTACTTAAGATAGGAAGAATAAGTTTATAGTAAGCGGGTGGAGATAGTCATGCAGGAACAATTGCAACTGGCGATCGCACCCTATCGAGACGCCGTTGATTATGTGGAAATTCGGGTGGAGCAAAGTGAGCAAACGGCTATCTCGTTTCGGGGAGAACAACTGGATGCGGTAGACCGTAGCTTGAGTTTAGCGGGGGGAATTCGCGCTTGTCATCAGGGGGGATGGAGTTTTGTCACGTTTAATGGGTTGGCGGAGTTGCAGGATCGGATTGAAGCGGCGATTTCCCAAGCGCGGTTAGTGGGGAAAGACACCACAAGTTTAGCACCACTGGAACCAATTCAAGATTATGTGGCGGTGGAACTGGGTCGCGATCCCCGTGGTTTATCTCTGTTAGAAAAGCGTCAGTTAATCGCCGAGTATAATCGCCTATTACTAGAGTACGATCCGCGAATTCAAACCACAATGGTGGGATATCGCGATCGCTTCGGGATTACCTATTTTGTCAATTCTACAGGTTCCTGCATTGTCCAAGAACGGCTGGATATATCCGCCCGGTTTGGCGCGATCGCGCGAGGGGATGAAGGAATCGTGCGTCAAGGTTTTGAGTCGGTTCACTCCCGTTCCGATTACGATGCATTAGTGGGGTATATGATTCGCAATGGTAAGATTGCAGAACCTGTCAGCGATGTTACTCTCACCGGGAATGTGTTTCAAACCCTGAAAGATATTGACGCGATCGGCAATGATACACTCTACGTCAGTGGCGGGTGTGGTAAAGGCGGACAAATGCCTTTAGCCGTCAGCGTTGGTGGTCCCCATGTTCGGATTAAGGATGTCGTGGTTGGGGGGCGCTAGTGCAGCTTGGCAAAAATACTTGAGCAGCTTCGTAGATACGATGAAGCAGGGGGAGCAGAGGCAGCAGGGGAAGCAGGGGAAGCGGGGGAAGCGGGGGAAGCGGGGGGAGTTTAGCCACAATTGTAGGGGCGGGTTTAGGGACTAACCTTAGCTTGTCACCGATAACTGATCAACAAAACCCGCCCTCCTCACCGATAACTGATCAACAAAACCCGACTGATCAACGAAACCCGCCCTCCTCACCGATAACTGATCAACGAAACCCGACTGATCAACAAAACCCGCCCAAATGCCAACATTCAAAAAAGGTATTTTGGGGGGGTTGTTAAATTTTCCTGACATTCGGGGAATTTGATTGTCTCCTGTGTCAGGATTAATTGATATCTTAACTGAGTTTCAAATAGCTAGCTTCGGCTTCTAGCTGACGAACCAAAGCGTCATTGCCATTGGCTCTAGCGACTTCTATACGATGCTGCAAGTTCTTGTGCAAGCTTTGGCGATGGGTAGCTGCGGCTTCTTTTGCTTGTTTTTGTAGTTGTTTGTTCATGGTGAACAGTCCTTTAGCTTTACTTCTGGTATTGACTCTAATTTAAAAATACCACGAATAAAATAAAAAAAGATCACCTAAACGTAGTATTTAATACAGAAATTAGTAAAATTTTGATGTGGATAACCGTAAACAGAAGGCAGTGGTTCGACAGGCTCACCAACCAGGTTCGACAGGCTCACCAACCAGGTTCGACAGGCTCACCAACCAGGTTCGACAGACTCACCAACCAGGCAGAAGGTAGGGAGCAAGGCGTCAACCTAACCGCTCAATTTGCCCAACCCACTCTCCCCACCGTTGCGGAAGTTCATCAAGACAGGCTAATTCAAGCATAAAGCCTCGGTAACGACGGAGTGCGATCGCGTGAGCTTCGGGATAATCGGCGCAGCAATCAGAAATCACGGTAACCAAAAATCCCAACTGAGACGCAGAAGCGGCGGTTAACAGGACACAAACCGATGTCACCAATCCCGCCGTCAGGATGTATTTTTTCCCAGTGGAGCGCAGATAATCCAGCAACGGAGGATGATGGAACCCATCTTGCGTTTGCTTTTCCATAACCGTTTCTCCAGATTGCGCCGTCGCCACACTTAATACCTCGGCTCCTGGCGTTTCCCTGATACAAACCGCACGTCCCCGCAACCGATATCGCGGTAACCAATCGGAACCATCGGGGTTAAAAACTTCCCGCAGATGCACTACCTCGAGTCCCTCTTGACGACAGAAGCAAAGCAAACGAGCAATATTTGACTGGAAATCTGGAAACGCTTGTTCGAGTTCCGGATTCCAGAAATCCTGTTGCACATCGATTAACAGTAGGGCAAATTGCTGCCAATCTCGATTAACCATTTTTGATTTCTTCTGCTTTATAGCACTACGCAGACACGTTAGGACAAATTAAGAAAAATTCAAAATCGCTCAATCCCCTGATTTAGTAAGCTTTTTTCTTTACTATTGCCTAAGCTGTTCGGCATTTAAACCATAATGTCAAGAATTGCGAGATCCTTGTAGTGCGAGCATCTTGCTCGCTACTAATACCCAATTTAAATGCATTACAGCTTATTGCCTATTGCCTATTGCCTGGCGCGTAGCGCTATATCTATCATGGCGTGTGTGTAGGGGCGGGTTTCACTATTATCGTTTTTTGCCTCACCCAGATGCGACTAAACCCGCCCTGACCGAGTGCAAAAATTAAATCATATCTTCCCTATATCTTCTCCCTTGTCTCCTCCGCTCCCAGACGTGCCATGGCACGTCTCTACATTCCTAAAATTTCTTGCCACTCCTGATCGGATAACGGTTGGACAACAAACTCCACACCAAAACAATCAACTGCGGCTTGGGTTAGTGCTTCAATCACCGTTTGCCTTAAATTATCCCCTCGCTGAGTCAGAGGTAAATTGACAGGAGATGATTCGCCAAACACCTGAGCAAATAACTGAGTATCTGGCTCTAAGCGCATTGAACCATGTTGTAATATAGCGTCGCCACGTCGTAACTGAGCGCTGCCAATCAGTTTATACCCTTCAGTTGTGACCAAATCGGCACCTGTGGCTGTGGCAAAACAATTGGGATTGTGGTGATAATCTCGTCCCGCCTTACCATAGTGCAAATCGACGCCGAGCGATCGCCACCCCTGAATCAAAAATTTACAAATCTGCTGATAGGCTTCTATACGCTTATTACTGAGTCCTGAAGTTACCACCATATAGGTTAAATCACCTTGGTGTAGCACAGCACGTCCTCCTGTGGGACGCCTGACTAAGGGAATTGGTTTTCCGTTCCAGGTCAACGTTTGCCAAGCCGGAGACCAACGACGTTGATGATATCCGAGGGAAATTGTCGCAGATTCCCAGGTGTAAAACCGCAGAACTGGAGCATTCCTAGCACCTGTGTACCCAGAGGTGCCATGGCACGTCTCTACATTGCTCCCCTGCTGTTGTTCCAGAAGCCATTGGTCAATTGCCATCTGAAGCTGTCCGGAGAGGCATAGGGGAGGAATTAAACGCCACGGTGATTGGCTCGTCAGGATTGGTTTCATCGCTTCATCGAATTTTTAAAATTGTTGTCATACAGTAGACAAAACTTTACATTTTAATTTTGCCATTTCCATCTCCTTTTATCCTGTTTTAGCAGAACTGTAATACGTTTTAATACGACGCAATCTTAGAATTAATCTATTTATATTAGGTGCAAATATATTATCTATTATTTGATTATAAAAGCAAATAAGTGTATGTATTACAAACAAAGCAATGTATTACGATTTTCCTCTATTGCAAAAGGAAAAAAGTTTTTATAAAACTCTTAGTTATTTACCCACAACAACCTATCCACAGTGCTATTAATTGAATAGGAATGAATCAGGAAAAATAGAAATGCTAAATAGGGTGTAGCCGATCAGTCTTCCGTTAATTTGTCCAAGCTATGGTGCCGTCATGACCGTTAAATCAATTAAACCGAATGTTTCTTTTAGTTTGTTTACAGCATCTAAGCAAGTTCAATTTATTCAAACCTTAAAGCGGATTCGGTTTAGCGGTCATCTGATACTGACGAGTCCAGACCAGCAAAAATGGTTGTTTTTTCTATGCGATGGTCATCTGATGTATGCCATGGGTGGCACTCATCCAGTGAGACGGTGGCTGAGAAATATAGCCACCCACAGTCCTCAGTTAACGTTAGATCGATTAACCATACAGCGTGATTTAAGCGAATTCAATCAAGCGAATTGTCAAACGTCTTGGCAATATTATCTGTTGAGTTTATGGGTAAAACAACAGAAGATCACACCTGAACAGACGAAGAACTTGATTCAATCGGTGATTACGGAAGTTTTGTTTGATATCGCCCATGCCAAGCAAACCACCTACCAAATTAAACAGGATAACACCTTATCCACCCAGCTTCCTGTTGTTGATGTAGAAATGGCGATCGCACAAACTGATAAGTTATGGCAGGCTTGGCATCACGATTTGGTCGCAGAATATTCTCCTAACCTGGCTCCCGTTATTAGACAGCCCAAAGCCTTGGAAGCCCGGACGTCAGAGGCAGTTTACCACCTCCTGAGCAAACTTTTGGACGGCAAACATACACTGCGGGATGTGGCGGTGCAGATGAAGCGGGATGTCTTGCAAGTAACTCGTTCTCTGTTGCCTTATATTCGCTGGGGATTAGTGGAGTTAATTTCTATCCCTGATTTACCGAGTCCCGTCAAGCAAGAGAGTTCAGAAAATCCATCCACTACCACACAATCCACCCAGCCACTAATTGCTTGTGTGGATGACAGTCCCTTGGTTTGCCACACCATGGAAAAACTCCTCACCGCCAGTGGTTATCGATCGCTGGTTATCGACGATGGCTTACGTGCGATCGCGCTTGTGATTGCTCGTAAACCTGATGTAATCTTTCTCGATTTAGTGATGCCGAATACCAATGGCTATGAGATTTGCGCCAAATTACGCAAATTGCAAGCATTCCAAACTACGCCAATTGTGATTTTGACTGGGAAAGATGGCATTGTTGATCGCGTTCGAGCCAAATTAGTGGGCGCATCTGATTTCTTGAATAAACCCATTGATGCGGGAACTGTACTTAATGTGATCAGCAAGCATCTTAAGCAGGGTGTTGTTGGTCATTAGTCAGTGGTTTTAGGTGAAAATCACTGACTAACAACAAAAATTCAATCAAAACCATCCATTCTTATTTTACGCGAGGTAAATATCATGGGAACTGTTCTAGTTGTTGAAGATTCTGCCACCGACATGCAAATCATCATTAATTGTCTCCAGCAAGGAGGTATTAATGTATTGACGGCTGACAGTGGTGAAGCCGCCCTAGAAAAATTGAATACCCACAAACCAGATGTGATTGTCCTAGATGTTGTCCTTCCAGGATGCAGTGGGTTTGAAGTCTGTCGTGATCTCAAAGCTGCCGCGAATACCAGCAAGATTCCCATTGTAATCTGCTCAACTAAAAGCGGTGAGATGGATAAATTCTGGGGCATGAAACAAGGAGCTGATGCCTATCTGGCGAAACCCGTTGATCAAGAGGAATTGCTCCGTACCGTTAAACAATTAACGCTGCGATAGGCGTAATGTCCATTCAGTCTAGATTAGTTATCCATGGATTGAGTTGCCAAGACAAGCCTTGATCCGTAAATAATCTAGACTAACCCTTCCATTTATTTTTTCATGAGGTTAAGACTATGGGGACTGCTTTAGTTGTTGAAGATTGCTTGACAGATTTACAAATCATTACTCAATGCTTACAGCAAGAAGGAATCAAAGTTCTCACTGCTGATAGTGGTGAAGATGCGTTGATGAAATTGAGCAGCCAAAAACCAGATGTCATTGTTCTAGATGTTGTGCTACCGGGTCGGAGTGGATTTGAGGTTTGCCGAGACATTAAAGATGCCGCTAATACCAAAAGCATCCCTGTGGTTATTTGCTCGACCAAACATGGCGAAATGGATAAATTTTGGGGAATGAAGCAAGGTGCTGATGCCTACATTGGTAAACCGATTGATCAAGCCGAACTTTTACGCACAGTGAAACAGCTAATCAGAAGCTAATCAACGAGAGAAAGTAGAAGGATCTCATCTAAGTTTAGCCAAGGTCGTACAAGTATCTTTCTCCTTTGACAAAATAGGTCAACAAGATACTCACACTGCCTAAGTTGTAGAGAATGTCAATGTCCAACGTCTTACTCAGCTCAAATAGTTCATTACCGACTATCCCAATCTCAGAACAATTATCGAGTCTGGCTACCCAGGCAAATGAACAGTTTTTGCGCTTTCATTTGTTACCGGATACCACCGCTTTATTACCCATTCATCAACTGACTGAAGTATTGACGATTCCTAGAGGTCAAATTGTCCCAATTTTTCAAATGCCAGCTTGGGTAATGGGGGCTTACAATTGGCGGGGTGAAGTCTTATGGATGGTTGATTTAGGTCATTTAGTCGGGCTTACGCCGTGGTATCAACAAGCGGCTAGTGGTTCAGCTTATACGGCGATTGTGCTGCAAGCCAAAACCAAATCGTCAACTTCAACCCAAGCCAACAGCGAAATGCTAGGACTCGTGGTAAACCGAGTTGAAGATATTGAATGGTGTCATGCCGATTGGATTCAATCTCCTCCCTCCGCTAGTGTTACCCCGGAACTGGTGCCATTCTTGCGCGGGTACTGGTTGAAAAATAATGGTGAAATGCTCGTGATTATTGATGGAAACGCGATTATTGCATCGATGCCCAAGCAATCTGTTTAAGGGGTAAGGTAACAAATGTGTAATGTCGAGGAATTTTCGCTTATCCCATTTTGTAGAAGCGTATCATCTTAGTCTGTAGGGGCGGGTTTAACTATTCCCTTGGCTCTTTCACCCCGATGCGACTAAACCCCCCCTGATCAAGTGTTTAGTTTTCCATGTTTTCGATCTAACTCATCAAGTTCAAATCAGGGTGTTCTACCTTTCCACGATTAATTCATTGTTGTTTCAGTTTACTGAATTTACACGACCGATTATTGAATAGGACTGCCTCGCATTTAGTGGCAGTTAGATTTTCCGCCAAAAGGCTTATCAGATTTTATCTCCTATCGTAGAAGCCCTGCCAATGGAAATAGGCACGGTGGCAAACCGTAGGAAATGAATTCTCATAAGTCCAGTTTTGAGCAATTTGCCAACTTCTCCGTATTTTGTATTAAAGAGGTTCGATTCATGACTAGACTTTCTCCCAAACCTGATACCAATGGTCGCGGTTCTTACTCGCAGAATCTACCCCCTGAGACTCAACCCTATTCCAGTGACTATCCCCCATCGATGCCCTATCGAACGTCTGGGACTGCTGATCAATCTCTACCTAAATTGCCTGCACTCGAGGCGATGGGAAAAACGCCAGAACAGCGTTCAAACCGTCGCGGGTTGCTGTCTAGTCTGCGAAGTAAAGCGATTGGTTTAGCACTAGCCATTGGAACATTACCCGTATTGGCAGTGGGGGCGACTGCCTACTTTACAGCCAGTGGCGGGATGTATAAACAAGTGGTGAGCAACGAACAAACGAACACAATTGACTTGGAAGACAAGTTAGAGGCATTCATGGCAGAACGCTACAGTGACATTCAAGTTATGGCAGAAGTTCCGGTGTTTAATAATGCTGAACTGGTGAAGAGTACACCCAAGGCAGAAAAGGAACGTCTGCTTAATGCCTATGAGAAACTGTACGGCAGTTACGACAGTATTGGTGTGTTTGACCTCCAGGGTAACGTTCTTGCCCAATCAGACTCTGGAGAAATTCTCGAAAATCACTCTGACCGAGACTATTTTCAAGAAGTATTGAGAACGGATCAGATCTACATCACGGAACCACGGCTCTCTGAAACGACTAACAGGTACGGTATCTATATAGCCGCACCGATTAAGGATTCCGTGACAGGTAAAACCATTGGCATTATCCGCACCCGTGAGCCGATGGAACGAGTGAATGGAATTTTCGGTGTAACCAAAGAGCGACAACAAGAATTTCACCTGATTGATTCGTCAGGTAACGTGGTGGCTGCAGAAGATCCTAATGATGTGGGTCAAACATTTGAGGAAAAGTTTCCCAAGCTGTATAGTCAAGTTCAACAAAACCAGGCAGAAATCTTGACCATTGTTGAACAGCGAACTGGACGGGAAGACGTTATTACTTACGCCCCTACAGAAAACTTAGCTGAACTGTATAACCTGAACTGGGCGCTAATTATTGTCCGTCCTTCTGAGGTGGCGTTTGCACCGCAACGGAATATGCTCTGGACTCTGGGATTAGGGACAGGGGGTGCCGCCTTAATGGTTGGTGCAGTCGCGACGTTCGTGGCAGGTAACGCTACCCGACCGATTGTGGATGCAGCCGGTGCGGTGTCAAAAATTGGTCAAGGTGACTTGGATGTTCGCTTACAGGTGAAAGGAGAGGACGAACTGGCTACTCTCGGTGCAAACATTAACGATATGGCGGGTCAGTTAGAGGTATTTATCCAAGAACAAGAACTCGCTGCCGAACAAGCCCGTTTACTGGCAGATATTACAGGTTCTCGCACCTTGAAATCCCAGGAAATCCGCGATCTCTTCCAGAAAGCGGTTGAGGAAACTCGTAAAATCCTTAAGGCTGAACGAGTGATGATCTTCCAATTTAACCCCGATGGTAGCAGCTATGTTGCGGCTGAATCTGTCGCCATGGGTTGGCCCCGTAGCCTGAATGACAAGATTGAAGAACTCACTCTGTCTGAGGAACGACGCCAGACGTATAAAGAAGCCCGTGTTGTCGCCACCAATCATGTCTTTGAAGCGGATTTAGTACCAGAGGAACAAAAATTAATGGCACGTTTGGGTGTCAAAGCCAACTTAGAAGTGCCGATTCTCCACGAAGGTCAACCTTTTGCTTTGATCATGGCGAACCAATGTTCGGTTCCTCGTGAATGGCAAACTGCAGAAGTCAACTTCTTTAAACAGTTAGGGGGTCAGATTGGACTGGTAATCGACCGAGTAATGCTCCTAGAAACTACCGACAAACTGGCGCAAGAACAACGGGAGTTGAAAGAAGGCTTACAACAACGCGCTTTAGAACTCCTGAAGGAAGTAGACCCAATTAGTAAAGGTGACTTAACCATTCGGGCGCGAGTCACAGCGGATGAAATCGGTACGGTTGCTGACTCGTACAACGCCACGGTAGGAAACTTACGCAAGATTGTCGAACAGGTGCAAAAAGCGGCGACTCAGGTGGCAACAACCACAAGCAGCAACGAAGTGGCGGTTCAATCCCTATCCCAAGAAGCCTTGATGCAAGCCGAGCAAATTTCCTACGCTCTTAGCCGTGCCCAAGAAATGGCAGAAACAGTACGCATGGTTGCCGCCCACGCTGAACAAGCAGAATTGGCAGTGCAAGAAGCCTCTCAGACTGTGGCAGAAGGGGACGACAATATGAACCGCACTGTTGAAGGGATTCTAGCAATCCGTGAAACTGTAGCAGAAACAGCGAAAAAAGTCAAACACTTGGGTGAATCATCCCAAAAGATTTCCACCGTTGTTAACCTGATTAGCACCTTTGCCGCCCAAACCAACCTGCTAGCGCTGAACGCCTCCATTGAGGCAGCCCGCGCCGGAGAAGAAGGACGAGGGTTCGCGGTGGTTGCGGACGAAGTACGTGCCTTGGCGCGGCAATCGGCAGAAGCGACAGCAGAAATTGAAAAACTGGTGGCGGCGATTCAAGGGGAAACCAATGAAGTGGTTGCGGCGATGGAAGCAGGGACAGAACAGGTGGTTACGGGTACAAAATTAGTGGACGAAACTCGTGCCTCTCTGAACAAAATTGCCACAGCTTCTAACCAGATTAACCAATTGGTTGAAGCGATTGCCAACGCCACAGTTGTTCAATCCCGAGCCTCTGAAGATGTGACCCAAACGATGACCAATGTGGCAGACATTGCTGCCCGAACATCAGAAGAAGCACGTTTCGTTTCGTCTTCGTTTGAACAACTACGAAGCGTTGCCCAAGCCCTCCAAGCTGACGTAGGTCAGTTTAAGTTGAAGTAACCATCAGTTATTGGTCATTTGTTGATTCATTTCATTTAAGAGTTTAGGGGCGACCCGCTTGCATCAATCAACAACTGTGTCCACTCAATTTGATCGGGTCGCCCTTTATTCAACTTAAGGCTGGTGGGCAGTGCCCACCCTACAGTAGACATTCAACTTAAGGCTGGTGGGCAGTGCCCACCCTACAGTAGACAAATGACTAATGACCACGGACAAAGGACGAAGGACAAATGACACTCAACCCCGATATTCGCGATCAAGCCTATCAATTCTTTATTGAAGAAGCACCGGAACTCTTACAAAATATTGAAGCGGGCTTGCTTAACCTGCGTCAGGATCGGAGCACGGCAAATGTCCATGGAATGATGCGAGCAGCTCATTCCTTAAAAGGAGGTTCAGCGAGTGTAGAATTGGAGGCGATTAAGACTATCGCTCATCGCCTAGAAAATATTTTTAAGGCACTCTACAACAAAACTGTTGAAATTGATACAGACTTAGAGAGTCAATTGCTGCAAGCGTATGACTGTTTGCGTCTGCCATTGATGGAGCAAATTGCCACCAATCAGTTTGATCAAGAGCAATCCTTAGCGATTGCTGAACCGATTTTTGCTCAGATTGAAACCCGGTTAGGTGATGCCTTAACTCAGGCAGATAATTTTATCCCCAGTTCATCAGAATTAGGGGTAGATATGGCATTATCCATCTTTGAAGTGGATGTGGAACAAGGTTTGGAATTACTGTCTCAAGTTGTAGCAGATCCAGATCATCATCCGGTAGCCGGAGAGTTACGGGCGCAAGCAGATGTATTTGCGGGGTTTGCCGAACTTTTAAATCTACCCGGATTTGGCGCGATCGCACAGATGGCAATTACGGCGCTAAATGCCCACCCAGACAAGGCGTTAGAGATTACTCAAGTTGCCCTGGCTGATTTTGATGCAGGTAGACTGGCAGTGTTAAATGGCGATCGCAGCCAAGGTGGTACACCATCGCCTGAGTTAGTCGCCTTAGCTGGGGAAGCTGGGGAAGCTGGGGAAGCTGGGGAAGCCGGGGAAGCTGGGGAAGCTGGGGAAGCCGGGGAAGCCGGGGAAGCTGGGGAAGCCGGGGAAGCTGGGGAAGCTGGGGAAGCTGGGGGAGAAGAATTTAAATTTAGAGCTTATCCGAGCAGTATTGAGACCCCTCCCCCAGCCCCTCCCCTCAAAGGAGAGGGGAGTCAGACTATCTCTTCTCCCTCTTCTCCCTCTTCTCCCCCTTCCCTTGCAGGGAAGGGGGCTGGGGGGTTAGGTTTCCCAGCATCCGAGGAATCGCTGTCTCCTTCGTCTTTGGATGCCGATGCTGAACCGCTTGTAGCCGATTTAGAAGAGGAGGTTCCCTCCTTAGAGGATGTGTTTGGGGAAGTAGAAGCCGACACCAGTCAGGAAGAAGAAGTAGAACCAGAACCGGAAGAGGAATTAACAGCAGCGTCGGCATCGAGTCTAAGTATACCTGCACCAGAAACCCTGGAAGACGCGATCGCATCCATTGGACAAGTGTATGAGGAATTGCCAGAAGTTGAAGATCTGCCTGCACCTGCGGCGAGTGATGACGCAACTCTCGCCGTTACCTCTAATAGTCTGGTTCCCTCAAAACGGGGTTCGAGTGAACTCTCTGCCACTCATCCATCAGCCCAACCCACATCCGAGAACCAAGAACCTGAATCGGTATCGCCGAAACGTTCTAAATCTAAACAGGAAGCAGCGACACCTCACCTATCCGTGCGGGTTGACTCGGAACGCTTAGAACGCATGAATAACCTGGTGGGTGAGTTAGCGATTAACCGGAATGGGTTATCCCTGCAACACCAGCAACTACAACGATCTGTGCGAGAGTTATTAGAACGATTTAGCCGGGTGCAAACCATGGTGAATCATTTGCGGGAACTCTCGGACAAGATGCTAATTTCACCGGAACGTTATAACCCCCAGATCAATATCGCCCTGCTGAATCAACTGACGGAATTTGTCAGTCGCACCGAAGAGTTTGATTCCCTGGAATTGGATAACTATAGTATCCTCAATTCTCGACTGCAACAGCTTATTGAAGATATGGTGCAGGTGGAAGAATCGGTGGATGATGTCGCCCTATTTGCCAAGCAATCGGATCAAACTCTGGAACAGCAACGGCAAATGCTGACCAGTTTACGGGATGAGTTGATGTGGGCGCGGATGTTGCCCTTGGGTGAGGTTCTCAACCGTTATCCGCGTGTGATCCGCGATTTGTCTACTCGGTATAAAAAATCGGTTAATTTGAAACTGAATGGGACGAATGTTCTGGTAGATAAAGCGGCGTTAGAAAAACTCTATGATCCGCTAATGCATTTACTTCGCAATGCCTTTGATCATGGCATTGAATTACCAGAGGTGAGGCGTCAGCAGGGGAAACCTGAAGTCGGGCAAATTGAAATTCGCGCCTATCACCAAGGCAGTCAAACCATTATAGAGGTCAAAGATGATGGTCAAGGATTAAATACTAAACGGATTGGTCAACAGGCGGTTGATATGGGATTGGTGTCACCGGAACAACTGACGACGCTGACGCCGAATCGATTATTTGAGTTTCTGTTTGAACCTGGATTTTCTACGGCGGAACAAGTGAGTGAATTGTCGGGGCGAGGAGTAGGATTGGATGTGGTGCGATCGCAGATGCGTTCCTTAAAAGGGACGATTTCGGTTCATTCATCTCCTGGTGTGGGGACAACGTTTACCTTACGCCTACCGTTAACCCTTACCATTGGTAAATTACTCGTCTGTTTCGTTGGTTCTACGGCGTTGGCGTTACCCTCAGACAGTGTAGAAGAAATTGTTATTCCCAAAGGGAATCAAGTCAAAACCACCGGAGAACAGCGATTTCTACGCTGGCGGGGTCAAATTGTTCCCACCTATCGGTTAACGGATTTATTGGATTATGCTTGTCCCTTACCCGAAACCTGTCCCAGTCAGGCGTTGGTTTCGGTTCCCTCACCAACCGATTGGGCGTTACCGATGCTGGTTTTGCGTCAAGATCAATATGTTCTCGCCCTAGAAATTGATCGCCTGGTGACAGAACAGGAATTAGTAATTAAACCCTTCGGCAGTGCGATCGCGCCTCCTAGTTTTACTTATGGTTGTACTATCTTAGGGGACGGCAGTTTAATCCCCGTGATTGATGGCGCTGTGTTAATGGATCAGCTTTTAGGTCAAAGCAGCCAGTCAATCTCAATTACATCCAGCAACCGCACTCTTGTGAGCATGAGCGACTCTCCTACTGCTCACACAAATGATAAAGTCCAAACCGCGAAAGCCCCCACCGTCTTAGTCGTAGATGACGCGGTAGCATTACGGCGAACTCTCGCCCTCACCTTAGAACGAGCTGGATGTCGGGTATTACAAGCCAGAGATGGACGAGAAGCGCTGGAACAATTACGGCAAACCTCAGCGATTAATTTAGTGGTTTGTGACATTGAAATGCCCAACATGAACGGGTTTGAATTTCTCGGTCAACGTCGCCAAGATCCCCAGATTTCAAAAGTTCCCGTGGTGATGTTAACCTCCCGCAGTAACGATAAACATCGCTGGTTAGCACGGCATTTAGGCGCAAATGCGTATTTCACCAAACCTTATCTGGAACAAGAATTTTTAGGTGCGATCGAACAAATTTTAACCCAGGATAAGTCACAACAGCCGCAATTGCAACCCTCTTGATCTTGATGGGGTAAACGGGGAAGCTGAGGGAGCCAAATCTCTGTGTAATCAGTGTAACTAACTTCTCACTTCCCCACCCCACTCTCGCCAATGAATCTGTGAAATCAGTGTTTTGACAAAGGACAAATGACAAATGGCAACATTAGTTACTCAATTTCAACCCAACGATACTGATTTAGCCCAATCTAGACAGGTTATTCCATCTTTAAAATTCATTGTCTTCAGTATGGGAAATCTGCATCTAGCCTTACGCATTGAGTCAGTTTATAAAGTCGTGGATCACACGCCAATCTACAGTAGTGGGCTGAATCATGTCGGCGTTGCTCATTTAGGCGATCGCGAAGTTACAGTTGTAGACTTGTATTGGCGATTTTTCAAGCAAAGCCCGATTCAGGAATCCAGCACGGGCGGGTATTTGATTGTGGTTAGAAACACGACAGGGGACTTATATGGAATTCCGGTAACTGACACACCAATGTTAATGGAAATACCCTTATCAGCCATTCGTTTACTACCCGAATCCTATCGACGAGCCGATACCCTAGAAGTTGCAAGTCATGTAGCCGTTATTCCCCAGGATAAAGAATCGATTACTGTATTTTTACTCGATGTCGATTTACTGATGCCAATCTTCCAGGAAATTGGCATCTTAACACACAACGTATGAAACAAGTTTGAACCTGAATTCGTGGAAAAACCGTAGGGGCGCACAGACGTGCGCCCTTTGCCAATGTGTGTCCTTACCGCCTGTATAGCGCTATGCGCTAGGCTTTCTTTCAATACTCGGACTTCGGCGTGAGGCTTCGACGGTGAGCGCGGCAACTGAACCTGTCGAAATTCAGGGTCAAAGCGATTTCAATTTTTCTTCTTTTGTCCTAGCGTGTGTGCGTAGTGCTATATCTCATCCATTTAAGAAACGCGATAATAATCCAGTCGAGTATGGTGTTTTGCCCCAAAAATCACCGATAATAAAATTAATTCAGCTCGTTTACACAGCGATGGACACTCTAACTCTAAACGTACCCCCCACCGTCGGTCTAACCGACGAGCAATTTTACCAACTTTGTGTCGCGAATGAGCAATGGTGCTTAGAACTAACCGCTGATGGAGAACTAATCATTATGCCCCCAACAGGTGGAGAAAGTGGTATTAGGAATGCCGATTTAACCACAGATTTGACGCTATGGAATCGTCAAAACAGACTGGGAAAAGTGTTTGACTCATCCACTGAGTTTCGATTACCCAATAATGCCAAACGTTGTCCCAATGTATCCTGGGTAATTCTTCAACGATGGGAAGCCTTATCTCCTGAACAACGGCGACGTTTTCCTCCCTTATGTCCAGACTTTGTGATTGAACTTCGTTCTGAAAGTGATTCGCTTAAAGACTTACGTGCCAAAATGTTAGAGTACCGAGATAATGGCGCTCGTTTAGGTTGGCTGATTGACCCCCAAACCCCCCTGGTGGAAATTTATCGACCGACTGTTGATGTAGAACAAATCAATTTCTCGATTGACGAACCACCTACACTGTCAGGTGAAGATGTGTTACCTGGCTTTGTCCTCGATTTAACTGTCATCCTGAACCCTTAAAGTTCACTTATTGGTGAGGGAGGGCGGGTTTTGTTGAACATTTATTGGTGCATATTTGAATTAAGTCCCTAAACCCGCCCCTACCATCAGGGTTTTGTTTATGGGTTACAGCTCTTTGCGCTGTAATAAAGTACAAAATCCTGGTAGTGCGAGCATCTTGCTCGCTGCTAATACCCAATTTAAATGCATGACAGCTTAAGCTTACCTTAAGACCAAACCAAATCTAGCTTAACTACCCCTTTGTAATCCAGTCCTGGTTAAGCGGAATTTGTTTGTGTAGCCGCGACTTCCAATCGCCAGAGCAATTTATTAATTAAAACTATGGTGCAGAATTCCAATCTTTCACTGGTGCAAATTCAAGACATTTATCCTTCCTTACATTCCCACATCACGCTTTATATGTTGGAGAATTTTGGGGCAACAGTTAAAATTCTGAGTCCCCATCCGCCTCAAGACCTAATTGTGCAAATCTGGACGAATGCTTTAACCAAATTCAATAGTGAAGGGGATTGGCATGGTATCAATTTAACCTACACTCCCGAAGAATCCCAGCAAGTCTCTGTATTCCAAGGCTCATTTATGCCAACGGCTCCAGGAGACTTTCAATTTACCTATCGATTTAGCCTGAAAAATGACGAAAATACATGGCAATGGGCAGGACAATTTCAGGAAAATGGTTACCTTAAAGTAGAACTGCCTTCTCCAGACAGGCAATGGACACAAGGACCCAATTTTGTCGAAGTTTTTCCTAATATCTATGTCGGCAATTTTATCGCCGCATCCCAAGCGGCATCTCTAGGTATCGATGCTGTGCTGAATTTAGGGGAGGAATTGACCTTAATGTTTCCCGAATCTTATCCTATTGCTTATAGAAAAATGGGGACTTTAGACGGCGCATCGAATCCGATTGCCGATGAATTGTTGTTAGCCGCTGTTCAGTGGATTGATGAACAAGTGCAGCAAGGCAAAAAGAAGATATTGCTTAATTGTCGTGCTGGGATTGGTCGCAGTGGTTCCGTAGGTGTTGCCTATTGTTTCTGGAAAAATCCCCAGTGGACTTATCAACAAACCTTAGACTACATTTGGAGTAAAAAGCCCAATATTTATCCCCACTCTCAATTGCAAGACAGCTTAGAACGCCTCTTTCCTCGCTCAACGTCAAGGTAAGGGAAAAAACCTGCCCTGACCCCAACCGCTAATTTGTATAATTCAGTTGGTGTGGGTTTTAGGTGAGTTGGTCGAGTTGCGTTAGTTCTCTTCGATGTAATTTGTTTAGGGTTAAGGTTCCCTGACTATTAACGGTGCGATCTCCTGAATTTACCTTCACCAAATAGAGCTTAAATTCAGAATGAATCCGGGTAAAACCGATTCTCCTGAGAGAGTAGCCGGAGCCTCTAAAACTTCAACAGCTTGCTGAGGACGATAAATTTCCACTCGTCTCATTCCTGGCGCAATTAACCAACCCAAACGAGCGCCATTCTCGATATATTCCTTCATTTTATCTTGCGTGTCTTTTAAGGTATCCGAAGGAGACATCAATTCCACCACAAAATCAGGGCAAATGGGGGGAAACTTGGTGCGTTGTTCAGGAGAGAGAGCCTGCCAGCGTTCCTGTATCACCCAAGCCAAATCTGGAGAACGATTAGCACCATTGGGGAGTTTAAAACAGGTGGAAGAGTCAAAGCCAACCCCTAATTTAGTTTGGCGATTCCATATCGCTAAATCAGCACCAAACTCAAAATTTTGATTTCCGGTTTCTCCGCCAGTTGGGGGCATAATAATTAATTCTCCTTGGGCATTGCGTTCAAATTTAAGCTCTGGATTCGCCCGACACAACTGATAAAATTGGTCGTCGGTTAGCTGAATGATTGGGTTGAAGTCTATCGTATAAGCGGTCATTTTTGGTTTACCTATTTAACTCCAATTAATTTTTGGTGCGCCACCTGTCCGTGTTATGGTCAGAACTCGCAAACATCTGGGGGACTGACTGGACAAGTTTGCTGTGGTATGGGATTGTCTCCGAGGTAAAGCCTCCTCAGATTGGTAAGTCCAGATAGAGAACTGACATCTTTTATTTGATTGTTGTTGAGATAAAGCATAGTCAGATTGGTAAGTCCAGATAGAACACTGACATCTGTTATTTGGTTAGAGATGAGGTTAAGCCCAGTCAGGTTGGTAAGTCCAGATAGAGGACTGACATCTGTTATTTGGTTATTGCTGAGGTTAAGCACAGTCAGATTGGTAAGTCCAGATAGACTGACATCTGTTATTTGGTTATTGCTGAGGTTAAGCACAGTCAGATTGGTAAGTCCAGATAGAGGACTGACATCTGTTATTTGGTTGTTGTTGAGAACAAGCCTAGTTAGATTGGTAAGTTCAGATAGAGAACTGACATCTGTTATTTGGTTATTTCTGAGATAAAGCTCTGTCAGATTGGTAAGTCCAGATAGACTGACTTCTGTTATTTGGTTGTTGTCGAGGGAAAACCAAGTCAGATTGGTAAGTCCAGATAGAGGACTGATATCTTTTATTTTGTTACTGCCGAGGTCAAGCCCAGTCAGGTTGATAAGTCCAGATAGAGGACTGATATCTTTTATTTTGTTGTCACTGAGGTAAAGCAAAGTTAGATTGGTAAGTCCAGATAGAGGACTGATATCTTTTATTTGGTTACTGCTGAGGTAAAGCCCAGTCAGATTGGTAAGTCCAGATAGAGGACTGACATCTTTTATTTGGTTATACTTGAGGTCAAGCTCAGTTAGATTGGTAAGTCCAGATAGAGGACTAATATCTATTATTTGGTTGGTGCTGAGGTAAAGCCTCCTCAGATTGGTAAGTCCAGATAGATTGACTTCTGTTATTTGGTTGTTGCTGAGGTAAAGCTCTGTCAGATTGGTAAGTCCAGACAGACTGACTTCTGTTATTTGGTTGTTGTAGAGGTTAAGCTCTGTCAGATTGGCAAGCCCAGATAGAGGAGTGACATCTATTATCTGGTTGTTGTCGAGGGAAAGCTCAGTTAGATTGGTAAGTCCAGACAGAGGACTGATATCTGTTATTTGATTAACCTTGAGGTCAAGCTCAGTGCGACTTGATAGGTTTTCATTAGCTTGTTTACAGTCACTCGTGCCGGCTATTTCTAACAACACTTCCACTGTTTTCCTTGCCTCAGCCGATAAACGGGTTTTGTTCAGACACCACTCTTGAAAAGAACTCCCCAAGCTAGGGTTAGCTGCTTGAGCAACCTCCCATCCTAATATCCACGTACTAATCGTTAGAGCAATGACAGCCGTTTTTGGCATTTCCTTTCTCTCCCTCAAAGATATAGCTATCTTAACGGTAAAGTGCGATCGCACAATTTTCTGGTATACTTTTCATCTATGAAAATGTGTCTGCCTATAACCTTTCGATTAAGTATTTCAGACACAGATAGTAGACAAGGCGGTAATAGCATCAATCGCGGTAAACACTACTAAATTAGGGTCAGAACTCGCAAACATCTGGGGAACTGACTGGACAAGTTTGCTGTGGTATGGGATTGTCTCCGAGGTGAAGTTCAGTCAGATTGGTAAGTTCAGATAGAAAACTGACATCTGTTATTTGGTTATTGCTGAGATAAAGCACATCCAGATTGGTAAGTGCAGATAGAGAACTGACATCTTTTATTTGGTTATCGTTGAGGTAAAGTTCAGTCAGATTAGTAAATCCAGATAGAGAACTGACATCTTTTATTTGGTTATCGTTGAGATAAAGTTCAGTCAGATTGGTAAGTCCAGATAGAGGACTGACATCTGTTATTTGGTTAGAGATGAGGATAAGCCAAGTCAGTGAGGTAAGTCCAGATAGAGCACTGACATCTTTTATTTGGTTATTGCCGAGGGAAAGCCAAGTCAGTGAGGTAAGTCCAGATAGAGCACTGATATCTGGTATTTGGTTATCGTCGAGGTAAAGCCAAGTCAGTGAGGTAAGTCCAGATAGAGCACTGACATCTTTTATTTGGTTAGAGATGAGGATAAGCTCAGTCAGATTGGTAAGTCCAGATAGAGAACTGACATCTTTTATTTGGTTATCACCGAGGTAAAGCCTCCTCAGATTGGTAAGTTCAGACAGAGAACTGACATCTTTTATTTGGTTAGAGTTGAGATAAAGTTCAGTAAAATTGGTAAGTTCAGACAGAGAACGGACATCTTTTATTTGGTTAGAGTTGAGATAAAGCTCAGTCAGATTGGTAAGTCCAGATAGAGCACTGACATCTTTTATTTTGTTATTGTCGAGCTCAAGGTAAATCAGATTGGTAAGTCCAGAGAGAGGAGAGACATCTGTTATTTGGTTATCGTTGAGGTAAAGCACAGTCAGTGAGGTAAGTCCAGACAGAGAACTGACATCTGTTATTTGGTTATCGTTGAGGTAAAGTTCAGTCAGATTGGTAAGTCCAGACAGACTGACATCTGTTATTTGGTTGTTGTTGAGATAAAGCTCAGTCAGTGAGGTAAGTCCAGATAGAGAACTGACATCTTTTATTTGGTTATTGCTGAGGTAAAGCACAGTCAGTGAGGTAAGTCCAGATAGAGGACTGACATCTGTTATTTGGTTAAACCCAAGGGAAAGCATAGTCAGTGAGGTAAGTCCAGATAGAGAACTGACATCTGTTATTTGGTTGTCGCTGAGGTAAAGGTCAGTCAGATTGGTAAGTTCAGATAGAAAACTGACATCTGTTATTTGGTTGTTGTAGAGATAAAGGTCAGTCAGATTGGTAAGTCCAGATAGAGGAGAGACATCTGTTATTTGGTTACCGTAGAGGAAAAGCTCAGTGCGACTTGATAGGTTTTCATCAGCTTGTTTACAGTCACTCGTACCAGCTTCTTCTAACAACACTTCCACTGTTTTCCTTACCTCAGCTGACAAACGGGTTTTGTTCAGACACCACTCTTGAAAAGAACTCCCCAAGCTAGGGTTAGCTGCTTGAGCCACCTCCCATCCTAATATCCACGTACCAATCGTTAGCGCAATGACAGCCGTTTTATCCATTTCCTTTCTCTCCCTCAAAGATATAGCCATCTTAACGGTAAAGTGCGATCGCACAATTTTCTGGTATACTTTTTACCTATGAAAATGTGCCTACCTATAACCTGTCGATTAAGTATTTCAGACACAGATAGTAGACAAGGCGGTAATAGCACCAATCGCGGTAAACACTACTAAATTAGGGTCAGAACTCGCAAACATCTGGGGAACTGACTGGACAAGTTTGCGGTGGTATGGGATTGTCTCCGAGGTCAAGGTAAGTCAGATTAGTAAGTCCAGATAGAGAACTGACATCTGTTATTTGGTTATTGCCGAAGGAAAGCCAAGTCAGATTGGTAAGTCCAGATAGAGGACTGACATCTTTTATTTGGTTGTCGCTGAGGCCAAGCCAAGTCAGATTGGTAAGTCCAGATAGAAAACTGACATCTTTTATTTGGTTGTCGCTGAGGTAAAGCCAAGTCAGATTGGTAAGTCCAGATAGAGAACTGACATCTGTTATTTGGTTATTGCCGAGGTTAAGCCCAGTCAGTGAGGTAAGTCCAGATAGACTGACATCTGTTATTTGGTTATTGCCGAGGTTAAGCCAAGTCAGATTGGTAAGTCCAGATAGAGCACTGACATCTTTTATTTGGTTATTGCCGAGGTTAAGCACAGTCAGATTGGTAAGTCCAGATAGAGCACTGACTTCTGTTATTTGGTTATTGCTGAGGTCAAGCCAAGTCAGATTGGTAAGTGCAGATAGAGAACTGACATCTGTTATTTGGGTATAGCTGAGGGAAAGGTCAGTCAGATTGGTAAGTCCAGATAGAGGACTGACATCTGTTATTTGGTTAAACCCAAGGTAAAGCTCAGTGCGACTTGATAGGTTTTCATCAGCTTGTTTGCAATCACTCGTACCAGCTTCTTCTAACAACACTTCCACTGTTTTCCTTGCCTCAGCTGACAAACGGGTTTTGTTCAGACACCACTCTTGAAAAGAACTCCCCAAACTAGGGTTAGCTGCTTGAGCCACCTCCCATCCTAATATCCACGTACCAATCGTTAGCGCAATGACAGCCGTTTTATCCATTTTCTTTCTCTCCTTCAAAGATATAGCTATCTTAACGGTAAAGTGCGATCGCACAATTTTCTGGTATACTTCTCAACATGGAAGAATATGTCCACCTATAACCTTTTGATTCAGGATTTTAGATTTAGAGTGTTAAAGAGGCGATCGCATAATCTGCCTGTTGATTTTATTTCCTCTGAATTTGACAATTTAATCAAAATATGAGTGAACCCGTAGGGGCGGGTTTTACCGTTATCTTGTGGCGAGAAACTTCTCAATTCAATAAACCCGCCCCGCACCCAACCGTTAACGGGTAGAATCCAGGTGGTGTAGGTTTGAGGTGAGTGGGTCGAGTGATGTTAGTTCTCTTCGACGTAATTTGTTTAGGGCTAAAGCCCTTACTACGAACGACGGACAGCCCACTCTCCGGTAATCCCCAGAAACCTTTCATGCCAATCCTGCCCAGATTACGGTAAAGTCATGAGTGTTGCTGGCAGATCAAAGACGGTTCATGAGCGGATATTCCAACGCATCTACTCCCGAATCCAACGGTGCTACTGACGTTCGCGCGACTGAGAGGGCGAAGCAGGTGGCGGCGGAAAATATGAATCATCGGACGGTAGACCGCCAACAGTTAACGCCGATGATGCAGCATTTTGCTGAACTCAAGGATCAATATCCGAATGCGGTACTGCTGTATCGAGTCGGCGATTTCTATGAAACCTTCTTCCAAGATGCGCGGCGAGTGGCTGAAGAATTGGAATTAGTCCTCACCAGTAAGGAGGCGGGGAAGGGTGTGGGACGAGTTCCGATGACAGGTGTCCCCCATCACTCGATTGAACGCCACGCCACTCAGTTAGTGGAAAAAGGTTATGCGATTGTTATTTGTGATCAGGTAGAAGACGCCTCCATCGCCGCTAAAGAAGGGCGTCAGGTGAAACGGGAAATCACGCGGATTCTTACCCCTGGTACGTTAACCGAAGCCGGGATGCTAAATGCTAAACGCAATAACTTCCTGGCGGCGGTGGTAATAGCGGGAAATCATTGGGGATTAGCCTATGCGGATATTTCCACGGGGGAATTTTTCACGACTCAAGCCACGGATTTAGAGTTACTGGTACAGGAACTGTTGCGCTTGCACCCGTCAGAAGTGCTGATTCCCACCAACGCCCCGGATTTGGGGAGTATGTTGCGTCCAGGGGAACGTTCAGAGTCATTACCGGATTGGTTCCCTAGTTCCTTTTGTTATAGCCTGCGTCCGCAAACCCCCTTCCGTTCCTCAGAAGCTAGACAACGACTCCTAGAACGATTTAAAGTGCGATCGCTAGAAGGGATGGGTTGTGAACATTTACCTCTGGGAGTTAGGGCGGCGGGGGGATTGCTGGAATATTTGGAAGAAACCCAAAAGGAAAATTATGTCGCCCTGCAACATTTACGCACTTATACTTTAGCCGATTATCTGATTCTCGATCACCAAAGCCGCCGCAATTTAGAAATTACCACCACGGTGCGGGATAATACGTTTCATGGTTCTCTTCTTTGGGCATTGGATCAAACCAGTACCTCCATGGGTGGACGGGCATTACGCCGTTGGTTATTGCAACCCTTACTCGATGTTAAAGGAATTCGGGCGCGACAGGATACGATTCAGGAGTTGACGGAAAATACCGGACTGCGGGAAGATTTACGTCAGTTATTACGGGGAATTTATGATTTAGAGCGATTAACTGGACGCGCGAGTTCAGGAACCGCGAACGCACGGGATTTGGTGGCGTTAGCGGATTCTTTGTTAAAGTTACCCGACTTGGCAGAACTTGCGGCGTATGGGGGTTCGCCCTATCTGAAAGCCTTGCAAACCTTTCCCCCTGAATTAGAACAGTTAGGACACAGCATTCGCGCCCATCTGGTGGAATCGCCGCCATTGCAGATAAAGGAAGGCAATTTAATTCGTCCTGGGGTGAATGACCAACTGGATGAAATGCGCCGTATGGCGGAAGCAGATCAGCAGTGGATTGCTAACTTAGAAGTCACCGAACGCGATCGCACGGGTATTGCTAATCTAAAAGTAGGATACAACAAAACCTTCGGCTATTACATCAGTATTGCTCGCTCTAAAGCCGACCAAGTTCCCGATGAGTACATCCGCAAGCAAACCCTAACCAACGAAGAACGCTACATTACTCCTGACTTAAAAGAACGCGAAACCCGGATTCTCACCGCACGGGATGATTTAAACCGCTTAGAATACGAGATTTTTGTCGGATTACGCACCCAAGTGGGGAATTATGCCCAATTAATTCGCAACCTGTCCCGCGCTGTGGCGGCGATTGATGTTTTGTCGGGTTTAGCAGAAATTGCTGTACGCCAGGGGTATTGTCGCCCCACAATGGTAGAGGGGCGGGAAATTACGATTATTGATGGACGCCATCCTGTGGTGGAAAAGTCTCTGCCAATCGGGTTTTTTGTTCCCAATTCGGCGTATTTGGGATGGGAGGAGTCAACGTCATCATCTGCGGAAAAGACCAAGACAGAGAATCATCAACGTCCCGATTTAATTATCCTCACTGGACCCAATGCCAGTGGCAAAAGTTGCTATTTACGCCAAGTGGGATTAATTCAAATTATGGCGCAGACGGGGAGTTTTGTGCCAGCGACATCGGCGACATTGGGAATCTGCGATCGCATTTTTACTCGGGTTGGCGCGGTTGATGATTTAGCTACGGGTCAATCCACGTTTATGGTGGAGATGAATGAAACGGCAAATATCTTAAATCATGCCACCAATAAGTCCCTAGTTTTATTAGATGAAATTGGCAGAGGAACCGCCACGTTTGATGGGTTATCTATTGCTTGGGCGGTGGCGGAATATCTGTCTCTGGAAATTCAAGCACGGACAATTTTTGCTACCCATTATCACGAATTAAACGAACTGGCGTCTATTTTAGAGAATGTTGCCAATTATCAGGTTACGGTGAAAGAATTGCCCGATGAAATTATCTTTTTACACCAAGTTCAACCGGGCGGGGCGGATAAGTCTTATGGAATTGAAGCAGGGCGTCTGGCGGGTTTACCCCCGGCTGTGATTCAACGGGCAAAGCAGGTGATGGGGCAAATTGAAAAGCACAGTAAAATTGCCATGGGATTGCGGAAAGGTATTGGCAAGAAAGCCAAGGATACTGAAACGATTACGCCAGACACATCGGTACAGCAGTTAGATATTTTTGCCGAATGATAGCCTGATTCTAGAGTCACACCCTTTTAAGGGGGGCGATTGAAATCGCGGCTACACAAACAAAGTCCGCCTGCGCGGACTAGGTTATAACGGGGTAGCTAATCCTATCAATTTATACAAACTTTTCATTGATGTTCCGAATTTATAGCAGTAGACACATCGATTAGGACTTTCGGCACCATTGTAGAGACGCGCCATGGCGCGTCTCTACTTAAATATTTTTTTTTGACATCTTCCTATATACTGATTTTATATACGGATTTTCCGATAAAATTCAGTGATTTTAGTTTTATTTTATCCTTTAGGCTTATAGAAAACTCCTACTTTCGATAGAAGGTTATGCCCTTCCCTAGGCAGATGAAACGGTCAATAGAAGCGGTTAAGTTGTTAGGTGGACAACGAAAATCAGAGGCAACTCGGTTCTGGCGCGAACAGTATTCGTATACCTTAAGCTGTTACGGATCTATTACGGATCGTAAAATAGTCTTGCCTGATAATTCAAACAAGTCAGTAAATTTAGTTTTGGTGGCAAAACTATCGTCCATAGATAATTTTAAAAGAGGTTTTCATGACAAAACAACATCAGAATAATCTAAGTAATCTCAAAAATGCCGGACTATTAGGAGCGATAGTCGGTGGTGTTCTAATTAGCTTACCAGCAACGATTTTAGAAGCATCAGCCGCACCTTTTTCTACCTTAGCTCAAGTCAATCCTTGTCCGGGAATCTACTACGAAGAACCCTATAATAGTACACGCATGGTTCCACCCGGATGTCCGCAGAATGCAGCAGCACAGAGGGGTAGAGGCGGTCAAATGCTAAATAGACAAATGACGCCTGCAACGCCTACAAGTGTGTCTCAACCCCCTCTACCTGAAGTACGCAGTGATGCAGTTGCCCGAATTACACCCACAAACGGTACGGTTGATGTGCGACTGAAAAATAACACTAATGCTGTTGTTTCTTATCAAGCTATCGGACAGACGGATCGTCGATATTTGTCAGGTGGAGAAGAAATTCTCCTGCAAAACTTGCCCACGCCGATTACGATAACCGCCGTTCGTCAGGATGATGGCTTAATTCAGATGATTCCCATGTCTGCTGATGAAACTGGGCAGTTGGAGGTTACGTTTGAAGAAGAAACAACGTTAGATAGTAATCAAGGGGTACTGAGAATTCAAGAAGATGGTCAAGTCTTTGTGAATTAGAGAGAGTCAGAGGAATTTAAGGTAGAGTCAATGAAACACGAGGAAAGAACGGGTCTTCCGGACTTAGTGGGCTAAACTATCAGCTTTAATGAACCAGGAAGCTTGCCACACAAGGACTGCCGCTTTTCACCGCCTCAAAACTCTCTTGAAATCCGGGTAAAATTGGTTAAAGCTATTGCTGTCCCATATTCCGGCAAATCAAACTAACAATTTAGCACACTAACTACGGAAGACCCGTCATTTTCAAGGAAGTTTTAACTGGGCTTGGGCGTTGAAAAATTGACGATAAATACCCCGAGTCACCAAGATTGTCGTGGTGAGGTTAGTTGTCGCAATCATAAACATGATTAAAATTTGGTAAGATGCCGCATTTAATGGGTCAATACCACTCAAAAGTTGACCTGTAATGATTCCCGGTAATGTGACAATCCCCACCACCATCATTTGATTTAGGGTAGGAATCAATCCGGCGCGGATAGCATCTTTGCGGTATCCCGCCACGGCTTGTTGCGGGGTAGCACCTAAACTCAGGTGGGTTTCAATTTCTAAGCGACTACTGGTAATTGTACTCACCAACCGTTCACCTGCGATCGCCGATCCATTCATGGCATTACCCAAAACAATACCACCCAAGGGAATTAGATACTGGGGCTGATACCAGGTGTCCGGTTGAATAATCAGTAGATTGGTATAAATTAACGTTAAGGCACTACAGAAGAAAATCGAACCGAATACAACCCAGAATAGTCGGGGAATCTTTTTGCCAATCCGGTTACGGGCGGTAATTGCTGCAATGGTTAGCATTACCAGTAAAACGGCTAAAACTGCCAAGGGGTTATCCAAGGCAAAGACAACTCCCAGAAAAAACCCCACCACCAAAAGCTGTATCACCGTTCGCCCTGTCGCGATCGCTAACGATAACTCCAATCCTAAACCCTGCCAACTAGATAAACCAATGGCGATTGCCATCATGCCCAATCCCCAAACTAAATCAATGGGGTCAAGTTGAATAAATGAGTTCACACCGAGACTCTATCTCCTGTATCACCACCGCCATCATGCACGATAACTATACCACCGCTCAAAAAGCAACCATAAAGCAATAAGTATCTGAACATAAATTCTGTTTCCTGTTCCCTGTTTCCTGTTCCCTGACAAATGACGAATGACGATCTCTACGCTAGCATTTGCAGGAAGAGTAGGAAAACCAGCGTGGATAATCACATATTCGATTTAGTCATTGGCGGGTTCGCGATCGCGATATTAGCCGGGGGTCTACTGATGCTATTTAAGGGAATCTTCGCTTTTGGAGATCAAGACAAGCAGTAAACATCGCTTATACCAAAGAAAACCCCCGCTAGTTCCGTCATCTAGCGGGGGTCAAGCAGGGGGATTAGGGTGCATTCTGATTGGGTTCATCCCCCTTAAATAATAGTATGAACGCCTGATGTTGGTTTTCATGTTGGCGTTAATGTATAACTTTACAGGAAAATGTCTTTTTTTGGCTTCACTCGCCTTAAACGCTTGTCTGTGTTCAACGTTAGCGAGAACCATCGAACTCTTTATCAAATAGCGCTTCGATAAAGGCAAAACAGCCGACTAAGTAAGCCATCAAAATCAGTAGTTCTAACATAGCCACAATCTCCTTGATTCACTAACTATAGGTTTAGGTTTTTTCCTACACTCTCATTCTCCTCTAGGATTTGGATAAATACAGTGGTATCGATCTAGAAAATCGGTGATTTGTTTGGTGAAGAATGAGTGATAGTCAGCAATGATCTATGTGATCAAAGTCCGCCTCTACTATGAGTTTGGCTTCGGTATAGTTTTGAATCGGGCGCACGTCTGTGCGCCCCTACAATATCTATCTGGGTGTAATGGTAAACAGCTAAACGTAGCCGCAAAGAGAATACACCCCAAGGGTTTGGATGGCATCACCCAGGGGCGCGATCGCGAAGATGGAATATCTCAAGTATCCACCATCAGCTTCAGACGCACAATCTGTTCGCCTGTTTCATCGAGGGGAACTTCAATCACGTCATTGGTGAGACGATCCAGACAGTTGAGGAGCGATCGCAGATGAGGGGTACTGGCTCCAGTATCGACGTATAATCGGTCGGATAGGCTACTCAGCCGTTTCCAGGTGGTGTAAAGTTTACCCACGCTTTGTTCCAACACAGATGCCTGTTTAACTAAATCAGCCGCCGTATTTAAGCAATCTAGGCGCAGGGCTTCCTGCAGTGCCAATTCCATATCCAACGACGAGTGTTGAATCGCTTGCACTTGGGCGGCGGCGTCGAGGTATTTTGCCAAGAAACGGGCGTCTGATGTGGTTTGTTTCACCGTATCCACATCAGGATTTGCCGCCACTTCCTCTTGTAGCGGTTTCAGATGGAGTTCTGGCAACTTCTCCATTTCTTTAACTAACGGTGCCAGATAACGGGCGGGCATGGTTCCGGCTGAGGCTTTTTCCTTGACTTCATCAGGGAGTAACTCTGAGGACATGGCTGTCCATTCATCGGCTAGCTGCTTCACCTCACGCCGCGTGATCCGATCGCCCTGTTGCGCCTTATCGCTAACCAGTTGTTGAACTTCAGGGGCAGATTTGGCAGTTTCCACAAATGCCCGTTTACTGAAATTGCGGATCGCATCGGGGTTAAGTTTGCCTTCGGCGAGGAGGGTATCGGCACTATTTGCCAGTTCAATCAGGGAATATGCCTGACTTTTACTAATTTCGCGACTTTTCAGCCAGTTGAGAAAGCCCGTACCGCGCCCATCACCGCCTTTTTTCTCGCGATCGCGCACCACACGCAGAATCCGCCCGCGCCAGATCTCGGTTTGTAAGTCGAAGCGATCGCACACTCGCCAAGCATTATCGACAAGTTGCTGAAAATCGTACTCCTGAATATCCTCATCCTCTGGATCAGGAAGCTGGAAATTTAAATCAACGGGTTCTTCGAGGACAGCCGCGAGTTCGGCAGTGGATTCGGGGATTTCAACCATAGGGATGCTAATCGTCGAGCGATCAAACGGGGTGATTACAGCTTCTCAAATTATAGAGGGACGCCACCACTAGAGTAATAGGGGTGAGACAGGTGCGGGGAATGCACAAGATATGCCAATCGGCAAGGATTCAGCTCACTTTTTTGGCATCAATTATGCTATGCCTATTGATATCAAATCCGGGTTGACTACCCTCTTTATAATCCAGTCCGCGCAGGCGGACTTTGTTTGTGTAGCTGCGATTTTAATCGCCTTATGTCAAAAAATCATGACTCACGCCCTTACAACTTAAGGCGATCGCAAACCAATGACAGCGCTGCACTCGGATAGGAGGCTGGCGACTGAAGATAAATAGGGGTTGATTTTTCTAGGTTGCGGTAGTATCTCTAGGAAGAGAATCATCCTCACGCGATCGCGAATAGAGTCTTGTTGTTTCCCTAATGATAAAAGCTTCAGGTTATGACTACATTAAACCCTACAATTCCCGTTGATTCCGAATACCTAAAGACTATAAGTATCTTTGAACTCATCCCTCAAGAAGTTCTTAAATGGATTAATAATTTATCCTGGGAAGAGCGACGCTATGTTTTATCACTGTGCCATTTAATCTGTACGGTTCCCTTAGAGAAACAAGCAGAATTTTTAGATAACTATACGGCAGACAGCTTAGTCTTAAAACTCCTCCAAGAGCAAGCCCCTAAAGATTGGGTAACTCGCTCGTTCAAAAAACTACATATTAATCAAAAACTAACCAATACTGTCTTAAAAGGCTATATTAAACAGTATTACGTTCATTCTGCCCAAGACTTACGCACCAAACCTGATCGCGACATCGAGTATTTAGAGTCTGTTCTCCATCTCATTAATGATCCCGAAGAACGAAATAATCTGTTTCATTACATCTTAGGTAGTGAAATTATCAAAATGCTTTTCCAAATGAGCTGGCTGCAACATGAGCGATTTTATCGTTTACAGAAAAATCAGGAATATTTTATTAACCATTATATTAAGCCCATTCAACATACCCATCGCTTGAATGGTCTGGTTGTCCCTAAAGACGAAACCCTTTTCTTTGCGAAGCGGGATTACTTTATCAAAAAGCCGGATATTAGAAACAAACAATTAACTGAATTACTAATGTTTACTTTTACGACCGCTCAAGTCAGTAACCTTGGCTTTTTTATTAGCCATAATCTTGATTTTGTTATGTTTGACTATGACTCTATTTTTAACTCAGAACCAGAATGCATTTTTCTTTGCTGATCGGACTTTTTTAAGAATTGTAATCAAAGCGAAGACGGAACAGATACAGCACTTTCCGCTCTTATGAGATACGTTTGATCCCCCTAAATCCCCCCTGCAACAAAAGCTCTCGCATCCTCTCTCCTCCCCCCGGCAACAAAAGTGAAACATCCTCTGTCCTCCCCCATGCAAAAAAAGCTCTCGCATCCTCTGTCCTCCGGGAACGAGGGGGGTAGGGGGACTTTAACGGTAGCAGGGTGTGTTAATACAGCCGTTACCCCTGTAAGCGATTAGTTGGCAGATCCGCAAAGATGCTGTTAAATTGATTATTTCCCCGACCGTGACCGCTAAAACCGTTGTTTATGATAGTTTCAACGATGCTAACCAAGAACTCGAACAGTCTAGAAGAAACTCAAGGGATTGGCGTCCTAGAGAAGATTACATTAGCTGTGAAAAAATGGGCAAATACTCTTCCCTCAGATCAGCGAAAGCATATTATGTCCCTTTGTTATTTAATGTGCGCGACGTCACCAGAAATACAAGCTGAGTTGACGGGTTTTTTAGATGATTATGTAGCTGATAGTTTGGTGGAGGAGATTTTGCAAGATCGAATCCGCCTTCAGCTAGTCACCAAGTATTTGCGAAAATTCTGTATTGAAAAAGAACTCAATCCTTTGGTGTTAAACAGCTATATCGAACAATTTTGTATTCATTCAGCACAAACCTTACAAAAAGAGCCCGAACTCTATTTAGAGTTTGTGCTGCGACTGATTAACAGTCCAGAAGAACGTCATAATCTTTTCAATTATATTTTGGGCTGTGAAGTGATCAAAATGATGTTTCAGATGAGCTGGCTACAACATGAGCGATTGTATCAGCTTCAGAAAAATCAAGAAAGTTTTATCCGAAGTTATATTAAGCCTATCCAATATTCTCATCGAATTAATGGAATTGTTGTACCGAAAAATGAAAACGTATTTTTTGCTAAGCGTGATTACTATATTAAGCAGCCCAATATTGCTGACAAGAAACTTATTGAATTAGTTTTATCTACTTTTACCCATCAAATAATCCTAAATTTAGGATTTTCAATAAGCTGTAATCTGGATTTTTTGACGTTTGACTATGACTATATCTATAGTAATGAGGAACCGGAGTGTATATTTTATGCCACTGTTTAAAAGTTTATGACTGCCAAAAATCCTTTGATGACCAGCAAGCTAAGAGTAGCGATAATGGTTACGGCTATAAGTAACCCTAGCAAAAGGCAGACCAGAAAAAACCAATCCGTCTGTTTTTCAGGTTGAGGACTATCCCAATACGTTTCCAGCAATTCGATATTTTTAGCATTTGCTTTCCAGGTTGCATCAGCAATATCGCCCACGATGGGAACAGAACCGATGACTGTATCCAAAAGAATATTAATAACCATTTGTCCTAATAGCGATCGCGGGATGCCTATCCGTGCTGCTTCGAGTACAATATAGGCAGAGAACGCTGTGCCTAAAAAGTCACCTGCCCCGGGTAACAAACCTAACACAGGATCTAGACCGAAACGCCATGATGTTCCCGGAATGGGAATGGCATTGTCGAGCAGATGGCTTAACCGACGCAGACGCCGGAGAGTAGACGTTTTGGAATTATGAGTCATTGGATTTTGGATTCGGATATCTCAGATATTGCTTTTAACTCAGGTTTCTCAATTGAGCGCTCTTTAGCCGCTTGCATTGCCTCTCCTACTGTAAGATTAAGTTGATCTCCTAATAAAACTACCAGAGATGTCATGTATAACCAAAGCTGTAAAACAATCACTGCCCCCAAAGCACCATAAATTTTGTGATAATTGCTGAAATTCGACGCCACGTAATTCCGAAACACGCCAGATACAATCGCCCATAATACGGCAGCTAAAACGGCTCCAGGTAGAATCGGGGTTCCCTGACGCCAGTGGCTGATGCCAAAGCGGTAGATAATCGCAAAGACGATCGCAACCAAGCTTAAGGCAATCAACCAACTTAAAAGCCGTAAGAGGGTCAACAAGATGACGACAATACTTTTATATTCCACCAAGTTGACCACCCAGTTACTAATAAACAAGATAAATGAGGCGATGAAGAGGAGTAAAACGCTACCTAGGGTTAACCCCATAGCAATTAACTTAGCTTTCCAAAAAGGTCGAGTTTTTTCTGAGGAAATTTGATTAATTTGGTCAAGGGCATTCATCGCCGCATTCAGCGCCCCGGAAGACACCCAAATTGCCATAATAAAGCTTAAGGAAAATAAACCGCGATTGTCTGTGAGGTTAATTCCTTCGGCAAAATTACGCATCAGTTCCATCGCCTGCTCTGGCGCGACTTCACCGAGTTGATCGGCTGGATTCGTCCAAGGGAAAAATTGTTTGAATAACTCAATCACGGTGAAAATCACCAAAATTGCGGGAAACAGGGCTAACATGGCGTTATATGCCATCTGAGACGACAAACTCAAGAGCCGATGTTTTAAGGCACGACTGACGGTGATTCTCAGGGTTGCCAGATTCAGATAACGAAAAAAATGTAAGAAACGGAGTAGACGGGGACGTAGCATAAAGAATGGGTGGGCTAGCAGTATCATTCACCCTTACTGTGCCAAATTTTTTGATCCTTAAATATAAACAGGAGTCAGTATAGGGATCTACACAACTCCCTATTTGTCCAGAAACCCCTACAGGAGCAGTCTGCGATGAGCAACGATGTCAGACAATGGTTAGCCGAAATCAAGGAACTGAAACAGCAACTCGCTGATAGTATTCGCGATCGCGATGCTGCTAATGAATCTGCGGCTAACTGGCGTCGCCTCTACAATACTGAAGCCCAGCAACGCCGCACTGAAGCCCGACTCGCCCAACAACAGATCGACGCCCTCACACTTGAAGTTCAGCAACTGCAACAGGAGAAGGCTCAATTCAAAGCTCAAGATCCCGACGCTACCTCTGCTATTGAACAGGAGGTGGCAAAACTGCAAACTTTAGAACAGGTGCAACAAAAACTGATCGAGGCGATGATGGAGCGCGATCGCCTGATCAATGCCTTAAAAATTGAGCAAGCCAATCACGCCCAAACCCGCAACAGCTTAACCGCAGTCATTGGCGATACAATTGACCAGTTGACCAAACAACGGGGTACGGCAGAAAAATGAGGGATTCATCATTCAGAATTCTCGGCTGATTCATGAAAAAGGTAACAATTTTGTAATCAGATCCCCACCTCCAGGCAGAGGCATGATTAGGTCTCTGGATAGAATAGCAAGGACTATCGAGAGAATCCCTTTCATCCTTAAGGAGTATTTTTCACCGGAACTTGCTTCTGTGAAGAAACCTTGATTTTTTAGTATAGCTCCTTAGTATAATTTACATTTCGGCTCATTTAATGAGATAATAGAATTGTGAGGTAAAGAACGGAAAAAACTTGAAAATAAAGGGGGAACTTATGAAACATAAGATTCTAGCAATGATAACCTTACTGACTCCCCTAGTGTTCGCTAGCTCCGTCAAAGCTGAAAATCCACTTCATGTGCAACAGTTATTATCCACTGGAGCCTGTGCAAACTGCGATCTATCGGGAGCCAATCTCAGAGGAGCCCATCTGATTGGCGCTGACTTAAGAGAGGCAAATCTGCAAGGTGCTAACCTGAGCCACGCAAACCTTGAAGGTGCTGATCTACGCGAGGCAAATTTGGCAGGGGCGAATTTGACAGGCGCTTTTGTCACCAATGCGGATATGAAAGAAGCGAATTTAAACCGGGTTGATTTTACAGAAGCCACGATTTACGATGCCAACGTCTATGGCGCATCAATGCAGGATATGACCATCAGTAATGCTGACATATTCTACACAGGCATCGGTGTAGGGGGTGAAGGAGCAGAAGACGTCGTTCCAGATTGGTATTAGTCAACTGACTCCTTTCCTGCTCTGAAATAGCAGAGTAAGCAAAGGTAACCCCGCAATGGTTTACCTTTGCTTTCATTTTCTCCTTAGTCCGCGTAGGCGGACTTTGTTTGTGTAGCAGCGATTTCAATCGCCTCCTCTTACTTCTCGCTGATTATGCTAAAACCTCTCCCACAGCTACCCTCATACCATTGACAAAATCCCAAGCAGACTGAGCGCGTTTACCCGCTAGCTTAACTTCGCGCAGTAGCAACAATCCTTCACCTGTTTGAATAATCGGTCCCATTCCCTTAATAATACTCACCACTTCTCCGGGATGCCCAGAGGCTTCCTTTACAGACAACCACTGTTGCTCCGAAATCTTGAAATCTGTAGGTAACTGGGGAAAGTAAGCCTCTCCCAGAGGGGCAGTTGCCAGGATTTTCAGGGATTGATCCCGAAATGAGGCGACACAATTCGGTATAAATCCTCTGATTTGATTGTGTATTTCTATGGCAGATTGTGACCAATCGACAGCATAATCCGACTTTTGAATCAAAGGTGCATAAGTAGCTTGGGAATTATCCTGGGCGATGGGTTGAACATCCCCTTGGTTTAGCTTCAGCAGCGTTTCGATTAACAAATCCGCCCCCAAATCTGACAGTCTTACAGCTAACTGATGGGCATCGTCTAATAGCCCAATGGGTGTGTGAGCCTTCAGTAACATCGGTCCCGTGTCCATTCCAGCATCCATAAGCATGGTAGTGATGCCAGTTTCAGTTTCACCCTGATACAAACACCACTGGATTGGGGCGGCTCCCCGGTATTTCGGCAACAGTGAACCATGGACATTCACACAGCCGAGTCTGGGCATATCGAGAATTTCTTGAGACAGAATCTGTCCATAAGCAACAACGACAAATACATCTGCCTCAGCTTGTTTGAGTTGGCTGAGGGTTTCTGTATGCTTTTTCACCCGTTTGGGTTGCCAGACGTGCAGTTGATGAGTTAGCGCCAAGGTTTTTATGGGTGAAGGAGATAGTTTATTTCCCCGCCCTCGACGTTTATCGGGTTGAGTTACTACACCCAGAACATTAAATTCTGAATGGTTGATTAAGCGTTCTAAAGTAGGTACAGCGAATTGAGGCGTACCGAAGAAAATAACGTTCATTTTAACTTTCAGGCAAAAACTGACGAATGACAAATGACGTAGCTTGCTTCTCGCGATAGCGAGTATGACGAATAACAATTTTACTCAACAGAAATTTCAATTCGGCGATTGCGTTGCTGATTCGCATCGGTATCATTTGCCACAAGGGGACGAATTTCACCATAACCGACAACTAACCAGCGGTAGTCATCCCCCAAAGCACGAGCGAAATATTGCTCCACAGCTTTAGCACGACGAAATGACAGTTCGCGATTGTCCTCAGGTTCACCCTGGCTATCTGTATGAGCGGCGATGCGGATGGTACTTGACGGATAGTTACGTAAATCTGCAATAATTTTGTCTAAAATCAAGCCTGCTTCTGGACGCAGTAGGCTGTTGTTGCCCTCAAATAAAACATCACTCGGTAACGTCACCTTCAAGGTTTGGCTAGAACCGAATGAGTCCGATGAAGCTGCCATTACAGTGGCATTCGGATTATTCCCATTGGATGTTGCTTCTTCAGGGGGAGGTTGAACGCCTTCAAGTTGCAGCGCGATCGCTTGCAATCGGGCTTCTAAGGATTCATTGGGGCGACTACTGCCCAGTTGGACTTCTAAGGTGGCAACTCCCTCACTCAATGATCGCAGTTGACCTTGCAGTTGGGTAAGCTGGGCTTGCACCTGTTGTCTCTGTACAGGAGTAAGTTGAGGTGGCGAACCTGTCGGTTCTGGTATCGATGTTGGGGTAGTATGGGGAGAAACGACTGGCATCTGCTCTTCAAAATGGCTTGCCATTTTGAGGAAAAAGGGTTTTTCTGGGTTGGTTCTGGGATAGAACGTGGCAAGGACAATGCCCAAAATTAGGGCTAAGCCGCCACTGACGCCCAATAATAGCACTCGGAATATAAAAACGAGAAACCAAGGGCGTTGAGACCTCACAGAGGCAGAAGTCGTTTTGTCTGCTGAATTAGCGGATTGAATCACCGATTTTCCTGAATTTTATTCAGACCTTAGAAGAATAACACCAATACATCCATTAATTCGATCATGCCACTTGCCAGAAGTTTATCACCACCTCTAACTAGACAAGGGAGACGGGGAGACGAGGGAAATGAGGGAAATGAGGGAGATGAGGGAGATGGGGGAGTTAACTCAAAACTCAAAACTTTTCCCTAATCCCTAATCTCCAGGCATAAGTGAAAACTTTCGTAAAAAGGTTGAGTTGTAGGGTTCCTTAGCTTGATATACATAGACTAAAGCACACTGCCATAGTTCCCAAAACGTTGCTCCTCACACAAGACGCACCGTTTAGCAACCTCACCTATATCGATGTTCAAAATAATAGTCCGCTTATTCAGATGGTTTTATTCACAACCATACCTGTTACTGTTCGCTCCTTGGCTACTGATGACTTCTAACGTATCTACCCAAGCTCAACAGGCTCATACGCCTGAACCCACCCATGTCCCTCTAGGAATAGATCCATCGGTGTCTTCTTCTCTAGCGAATCCCGACGTGACTGAAGAAACTGCTCCCGATATGATTGAGACCGTAGAGCAGAGTGATCCTCTCGATAGTCCTCATCCCGTCCCGTGGAATTGGGTGTTGACGACTCAAGCGGAACTAGCGGCGAGTGATACCGTTGGTTTACGCTACTACCGTAGCCAATCATTGATTTCTCCAGACGGTCAATATGCTGCCTATAGCCGCATTTCCATGCAAGGGCAACCTGAATTCTATCGTAGCCGGGTTACCAGCGTGATGTTCCTAGAAGATTTGCAGACCGGAGATTTGCAAACGCTTACGGCATCATCTCCCTTATCTGATAATCCTTTAGTCAGTAATGAAGATGCGGATATGCCAGGAACATTCGCCATTTTGCTCCCCGTGTCTTGGTCTCCGTCTAGCGATCGCCTTTTAGCAAGACAGTTTGAAGGGCTGTTCAGTACATCCTTTGCTTCGGATTATGCGGTGATTTGGGATCGCCAGAAAAATCGCACGTATACCGTCGCCCCTGAACCCATTGACTATACCCATGCTGTGTTATTGGGGTGGAGTCAAACCCATCCCGATCAGGTTCTGTTTCGCGTCGGTGAACTAGGTGAAGAGCGTTGGCCCGTGTTGTCCGTTGATTTCCAAGGTGAAACCAACCTCGCCTTTGACGACGAACCGATTGTGTACGGTCAAGTGGTTAACCAAGTTTGGACGGGACCGCAAGCACGTTGGTAAAGAGAAAAGAACGTTGGCACAAGCCATCTTAGCTGTAGGGGCAATTCATAAATTGCCTCTACTATTCTATTCAAGCGAAAGTGTCAGGGGGGGTAACCTGGGGATTGTCTATATTAGCCGTGTTACACTATCCAACCCAGTTTGCCCCATCCTAGACCAGCACGGCAGGAATTTTCAATGATGCCCATCATGTCTGGACGGGTAAGAATCAGATTATGATAACAGTTTGTAGTCAGTCATTTACCTGTTCCATAACCATCTGAATCCATGGGTCGTATTTGGTATTTTGTCCAAACGGTATTGGGGATTATTTTCCGCCATCCAGTCCTCGGTACAAGTATTATCCCTGTTTTACCTGATGGACAAATTGTACTGATTCGGCGTCGTGATAACGGAAAATGGGGATTACCTGGAGGGATGGTGGATTGGGGTCAAGACATTCCCACAACCGTGCGGCGGGAGTTGGCAGAAGAAACGGGACTAGAGTTGCTGGCAATTCGCCGATTGGTGGGAATCTACTCAGCCGCCGATCGCGATCCTAGAGTTCATTCGGTTTGTGTTGTAGTCGAAGCGGAGGTTCAGGGAACGATGCAGATACACGATGAGTGGGAAATTACGGCAGTTCAAGCCTTTAAGCGTTCAGCGATCCCGATGGGCAACCTGAGTCATGATCATGGGCGACAGTTGCAGGACTATTTTGATGGTAAAACCACTGTTGCCTAATTTTAAGTTTTGAGAGCTATACAGAGCCTGCTACTTTAAGTGTTGAGTTTGGAAACACCTGGCAACTAGGATGAATTTAACCTTACGGAATTCCCGAATTAAGCTACCTTTGGGGCAAGTCTTTTGGCGTGAAGTGGGACAAGGACCCACTCTTATATTTTTACACGGGTCTTGGAGCGATAGTAGTCAGTGGCTACCCCTAATTGAGTACCTCCATCAAGATTATCATTGCTTTGCCCTTGACTTATTAGGATTTGGTGACTCCCAAACGCCGAAACTGCACTACTCAATTCAGGTTGAGGTTGAGTGTTTGTTCAACTTCATTGAGGCGTTACACCTTCCCCAAGTTTACCTGATTGGTCATTCTTTAGGCGCTTGGATTGCCGCTAGTTATGCGTTGCGTCACCCGGAACAGGTTCAGGGATTAGTGTTATTAGCGCCTGAAGGCATTCGAGACGATGGAGACTGGAAAACTTGGCAGTGGCGGAAGTGGTTAGTCGGACGTCCTCCCCTTGCCTATACTATCCTGCGATCGCTCTTACCTCTGGCGCGGTTATTTGGGCGTCACAAAGATATTGAGAGAGCGTTAAAACAGCGACAACAATTGCTGCAATCCCCAACAGCTTGTCAATTGTTGTTCCGGCGACGGCGGGTGGAAATTCAAGGGGAATTATTACACGAACATCTACCCAAGTTAGACATCCCTACGCTGATTCTTCAAGGAAAACAAGACTCACTTGAAGTGATTGATCACGCTCAAGCTTATGCCAACCATAGCCCTAATACTAAATTACAGATGATTGACCAAGCTGGAAATGACCTAGCGGAAACCGTACCGGGAATTGTCGCTCAGCATATTGATTATTTTGTTAAATATCAGTAGAAGGGTAGGAGAGTAGGAGGCTAATACTCCCTTCCCAATAACTATGGGTATGATAGACGCACTTGCCCAGCCGGATTTGGTATCATTCATCATTTCATACAATGTCAATTGCTCCTTGGCGAGTTCCCCTATCTCGCGCCCTTCATCGCAACCGCAGCTTACCTTATGCTCGGTACTTTCAACTGGCAACTATTTGTCCAGATGGGTATCCGGCTAATCGCACGGTTGTGTTTAGGGGCTTTTTCGATAACTACTTAAAAATTATCACCGATTCGCGCAGCCAGAAAGTTAATCAAATTAATCCTAATCCTGGGGCAGAAATTTGCTGGTATTTTCCCAATACTCGCGAACAATTTCGGTTAAAAGGTCGGCTTATCCTGATAGGAGAAGATTATCCCGAAGTGACTTTAAAAAATGAGCGTCAAACAACCTGGCAAGGGCTTTCTGATGCAGCGCGTGTGCAATTTGCTTGGTCGAATCCGGGTAAACCCAGAGTAGAAGGTGATCCGGCGTTTTCCCAACCGCCACCTGATTCCGAGCAACCGTTGCCCAATTTCTGCCTCCTATTGCTCGAACCTGTAGAGGTTGATCACCTGGAATTGCGCGGTGATCCGCAAAACCGATGGCGTTATACTCAAGAGTGCGATCGCCAATGGAGTCAGCAAGCGATCAATCCCTGAATCTTTAAGCATAACCAAACCGCTTCTAGCGTCCTAACCGCCCTGGCGGTTGCTATATTTTATGGCTCTTTCAGACTAACTATGAGAAATTACTAGCAAAAATGCCGGATCGATTGTCAGGGTCAACCATTTGCAATAATAAAATACCCGTTGCAGTGACTCCCATCGATTGTCCCAAATCACCTAGCCCCCGTTCAAACCAGTAGGAAGGAATCACGCGAGGGGCGAGATAACTGTGACCACACCGCCCAAATGGATTCAGGGAAGACGCCATTGGCTAGGGGTGAATTGGGATCGGATCGCACCCAGAACCTGGGGTCCCAATACCAGCGCCACCAAACCCGCGACAATGGATTCGGGGATGTACAGCTTCTGTATCCAACGGATTTTTTGGTGAATGAACCGCCCCACTAGAATGAGGAGTGCTACCAAGATGAAGGCGAAAAAAGCATCTTTAAGGTTAAGCATGGAAAAACAAAGTATGCGTAATGTTTGATTTTATCCTGCCTTTCAGCCAGCCAATCGTTGTACTAGGTAGAATGGCACTGAAAATTTGCATTATAAGATCGCCAAAACCCTTGATATACCGTAGGGTGGGCTGAGCGAAGCCGAAGCCCACCAGCTTTAAGTCAGTGACATTCGTCTTAGGTATTCATGAAATCAGCGATTTAGTATGGGTATTGAGTTGAGTTTGTCAATGATCGCTACTCTTGGCAGGACTACCGGATCTGGTAAAATCGTCATAAAATTGAGGATTAAAAATTAACCAGTTTTTCTGTCATCTTGACCTCCCTCGCTAAAAATGCCTAGCCAAAAAGAAACAATTAAATGGGTTCAAACAATTCTTGCTCCTAGAAACCTCAGCCAGGTTGAGACAATTGTGTTAGATAGGGCGTTGTCAGGAAAATTATATCGAGAAATTGCTAAAGAAACGGGATATGACGCGGGTTACATCAAAGACATTGGCTCTCACCTTTGGCTGGCACTCTCTCAAAAATTAAATTGTAACATTAACAAGCGAAATATTGCGTTTATGTTAACGCAGTTTTCTCAAGGAAACACCGAACTCTATCAGCGAAAAACTCAACCGAATACCACAATAGCAGAATTCGACTTTCCCGGTCGCCCTCTTCCGGCTACGTCACCTTTATATATTGAGCGTCCCCCGACGGAAACCTTAGCGATTACCACCCTTCATCAAACCGGGAGTCTGATGCGCCTGAGGGCGCCACAACGGATGGGCAAAACCTCTTTAATTCATCGTCTGTTTGACATTGCTCATCAGCAGGAAATGCAAACAGTTTTAGTCAATGTCCAACAGGCAGAACCCGCCAGTCTCAATGATTTAGAGCAATTTTTGCAATGGATTTGTTGGGCGACTAGCCAACAGTTGAACTTAGAGCCAAAATTTGATGACTATTGGTTTGAAGGGGCTGGGAGTAAAATGAGTTGCACGGTTTATATGCAAGAGTATTGCCTCAATGCGGTTGACACGCCTGTAGTCATTGCCTTTGACAAGGTGCATACCCTGTTTGACTATCCCGATTTAGCCAGTCAATTCTTCTCGATGTTGCGTTATTGGTATGAACAAGCCCGCACCCCAGGAAATTGGCAAAAATTACGGTTAATTCTTGCCTATTCCATCGAATTAACCTTAGGGATTCAGCCCCACCAATCTCCCTTTAATGTCGGAATTTCGTTAAACTTGCCCCCCTTAACCCGCCCTCAAATTAGCGAATTAGCGCAGCGTTATCAACTGGAGCAAGTCGGGATAGAAACCCTAGATCCTTTAGTCGCTCTAGTCGGGGGTCATCCTTACTTACTCCAATTAGCGTTTTACTGGTTACGTTCCGGCTATTTATCACTAGAACAACTCTTAGCAGAAGCTCCTACAGCTAAAGGTATCTATGGGGAATATTTAGAGCAACTGTGGATGATATTGGCACAGGATAAACAGTTAGAGCAAGCCTTTTATCAAGTCTTATCGAGTTCCCAGCCAATTCCCCTAGATGCTGAAACAGCTCATCGTTTAGAAGGACTGGGTTTGGTGCAACTGCAAGGGCTGATGGCAAGTCCCCCCTGTGAACTCTATCGCAACTATTTTTTGAGCCATTATTCCGAGTCAAAAACTTGCCAAAACCTTTGATATAGCGTAGTGGCGTGGCACACCTTAATTGGTGGATTAGACTTGTAGGGGCGCAAGGACCTGCGCCCGGTTTAACTGACTTTAAAGTTTGTAGTAAGCGCTTTAGCGCTTCTGGCACTAAAGTGCCGACTACGAACCCAAAGTCAGCGGCATTCAGATTAACCCGGTGGACAAAGTTGTTGTTCTTTATCCGTAACTTGGGAATTCGTGCGAAGATAATCCTTAACCCAATCGCAAGCATAGTTTAACGCTTGCAGGTTTAAAATGTTGGCAATATTCCAAAACACCACCGCCTTATCATCTCCGGCTGAAGCCAACACCTGTCCATCGGGACGAAAGGCGAGGCTGCGAACCCCTGACGTATGACCGTTGAGGGTAGCTAATAATGTCCCATCCATCCTCCAGAGTTTCACCGTTTCATCAATGCTAGCCGTCGCTGCTAAAGCACCATCGGGACTAAACGCCACCCCCCAAACCGCCGCCTGATGTCCCGTTAAGGTTGTGACTAAAGTTCCATCCTTGCGCCAAATTTTCGCCGTTTTATCCCCACTCCCAGAGATCAGATAGTCCCCATCGGCACTAAATGCCACGCGCCACACGGCTGAATCATGGTTGAGTGTGTGCAGTAACTTGCCCTCTCGACTCCAGAGTTTCACCGTACCATCATTCCCAGCGGTGGCAAACTGACTGCCATCGGGACTATAGCGAATATCCCAAATCGGGGCAGAATGACCTAACCAACCTGTCAGCTTTTTACCCTGGGTATTCCAGCGATAGATATAAGCCGAGGCGGTGGCTGAGACGATTTCCTCGCCACTGGGATGCCAATCAGCCCCCATGACCACCTCATCATGATCCTGAATCGTTTGCAAAATGGTTCCATCTAGCTGGCGAATTTCGATCGTCTGATCCATTCCCGTCGATAACACCAACTCTTGGGTTGGATGCAATGACAAATTCCTGACGACTGCCTGTTGAGAATCCAGAGATTTAATGGTTAAATCAGAGGTTGAAGTTAACACTAAATTATCTTGATCCCCAGTCGTCACTAAGCGTTGTCCATCATGGCTGTAAATCGCCTTTAATGCTTTTCCCCCCGCTCCGTGTACAGTTTGATGGAACGGATGGTGAATCTGCCACAGCAGAACTGTATTATCCGCGCCAGTTGACGCCAGCATCTTGCCATCGGGACTAAAGGCGACGCCCCAAATAGCGGATTGATGCCCTTTGAATGTGTTGAGTAACGTACCGTGACGAGTCCACAACGACAGGGTTTTGTCGTGGCTACCCGCCACAAAGGTTTGCCCATCGGGATTAAAATCCATATCCAAAATGCCCGCACTATGATGAGTCAAGGTTTTCAGCAATGTACCATCCTTGCGCCACAGTTTAATCGTTTGATCTTGGCTAGCTGTTACCAATCGTTCTCCATCAGGACTAAAGGCAAGCGCATTAATTTCCGCCTGATGAGCATTGATGATCTGTTGTCGTTGTTCATCTGGATGGAAAAGGGTTACGGTACCGTCATTTCCGCCGATAGCAATTAGATTCCCCTGGGGATTGTACTTCACCGATAATCCCCCGGATGGCGTAATCTTGAGGTGTTCGATAGGAGACCCATCAATTTGCCAAAATTCCATGATACTGGGACGCCCAACCGCCACCAAGGTTTGTCCATCGGGACTAAACGCTAAATCCCAGATTGCCTTTAAATGGGTTTTAATTGTGCGTTTTAATCTGCCAGAGGGAGTCCACAGGTGAATGTAGCCATCATCTGCCCCCGTCGCCAGTAGTTCACCATCCGGGGTAAATTTGACCACTCGAATCGTCGCTTCATGTGCCTTAAATGTCGAGAGCAGCTTTCCGTCTCGATTCCACAATTTAAGCATCGTATCGACTCCCGCCGTGGCGATGGTTTGTCCATCAGGACTAATATCAACGGTGAGAACGGCTGCTTCATGTCCATCCAAACGGTTGCGCTGATGAATATTTAACACCACTCGTTCTAAAATTGCATCGGCTTGAGATTGCACGACAGGATTCACCCGTTGCCAGCCCTTGAGTTGCTGTTTGCCACGAATGGCTTGTAATAAGGCTTCAAAGGGTTGATCTGAGGCAAATAAGGCTTCAGCCGTTTGGATAATGGCTTCGGCTTCCCGCACCGATGCCCGACGATATTGATACCAAGCAAAAATTCCTAATCCAGCCGCAATCACTAAGGCACCGCTCACCCCTGCTAATAACAGGCGCTGTCGTTTCAAACTGCGTTGCTGTTCTTGGTTGCGCTGATGTTCAATAGCTAGACGGGCTTCCACTTCTTGGAGACGGGCGGCTTCCGCTTTGGCTAGGCTTTCTTGACGTTCTAAGGCTTGACTGGCGGATAGAAAACGGTAGTCTAAATCGCTGAGGCTTTGATTTTTACCCCAGATTAACATCTCTTGTAAGGCTTGTCCCCGTAATAACCAAGAGTCATCGCTACAATTTGAGGCAACCCAGCCGTTTAAGGCTTGGGAGTAGGGACGTAATTGATTAAATTGGGCTTGAATCCAGTCCCGATTAAAGATGGTTTGATAAATTGGGTTTTTGACCTGTAATTTTCCGTTTCGTTTCGCCACTAATCCCGATAGTCGTAATTCCGTTTGTTCGGGACTGTCATCACTAATAATGCCGTCTTGGTCTAAAATCTGTTGATATAAGCCTAATAAGCGTCCGGCGCGTTGTTCGTCATAGAGTAGACGATTGCGAATGGTGCGGAGATGTTCGGGATTGTCTTGGGATTCCCAATGGTCAATAATCTGGGTTTTGACGATTTCTGCAATCCATTGGTTTTCTGTACCCGGAGGAAGACTCAGATTGGATTCGGTTGCCATTGTACTCAACTCAACCACCCGTTGACAGAGTTTTTGAGTTAATAACGGTTGACCGCCACTCCAATGGAGAATCGCGTTGAGAATCTCTTTGGGATTGGGTAGATAATCCGGGAAATATCGCAGCAGGGGATAGGCTTCTTCTAAGTGAAAGTCGTTTAAATCAATTGCCTGACCAATATTAAACGGGGTACGAGTGCGATCGCGAATTAAATCTGATGGGGTGGCGACACCAAATAATGCCCAGGTTAACCATTGATAGGTGGCGTGATTCTGGCGTAATTCGTGACAATACCGAATAAAGCCAAAGAAATCATTCACTGGAAAGGATAAGCTGAGAATTGTATCAATTTCATCGACAAAGATAAACAGTCGGGTTTGGGGGAGTTGGGCAAGTATCTCATCCATTAACAGCCCCAATTGTTGCACCATCGGCAAGGTTTCCCAGTCTTGCCAGCGTTTTTTGAGGGGAATTTTACCCAAAAGCTGAAGTTCACTAACAATTGCCAACATAATGCCCCGATACCACTGCTGATGACTCACCTGTTCACTACCCAGTTGAGTCATATCTAAATAGACACAGCGATAGCCTTGTTCGTGTAACTGTTGCTGGATTCTGACTCGGAGGCTGGATTTGCCCATTTGTCGGGCATTGAAGACATAGCAGAATTCTCCCTGGAAGAGGGCATCATAGAGAATGCGATCGGCTCGACGCTCAATATAAGTAGCGTTATCTACAGTGAGACTTCCCCCCACCTGATAGGGATTATGGCTCATATTCATGGATTTAGATATATTATTTTATTACTTTAGTTATTTTAAGCTGAAGGTAATAAAATAATAGTCAAAAACGGGAATAGGGAACACCTCGAATCTGAGCAAGTTGAGAAAAATAAAATAACTATGCCCTATGCCCTATGCCCTATTCCCTATCCTCAAAAATTTTAATCTGTTTTCATTATGAATCCCTCCAAAGAAAATTTACCTTTTATCTTTCTTCGCTTGTCGCCAGTAAACTCGGCTCTCCCTCAAAATTTTATAATAACTTTCTTTAGATTTAAAGACAACATTATAGTTATCCTTTAAATACCTTTTTAATGCCGATACATTACAGTTGATTGAGCGATTTATCCACCGATAAATTTCGGCTTTTTGTGTAGGCGTTAGATAACCTTTTGACCCCTTGTATTGAAGTTTAATCCCGTCGAGTCCTCTGGCAGTGTATTGTCTTTGAGATTTAGCGATAAAACCAATAGAGACTCCTAGTTTATTGACTATTTCTTGGTAGCTGATTCCTAATAATCTCAGTTTTACTGCTTCAGCCCTTTTGCATTCTCTCACATCTTGACTTTTAAAGATAAAGTCGTTCAATTGATTGATTCTTTCTGTTTTAGTAACGTGACTCGTATATTGAAATTTCTGTTGGTGTTTTACTGGAATAGAAAAATTAAGCTTCATGACAAATTGCAAGGCTAGGTGAAATTGTTCGATAGTATTTAGTAAGCCCCTTTGAGCGGTTAATTTTATTTAATTAATGCACACATTTCTGTATTTCTGTCCCAATCGGAACAGAAACATACCTTTAACCTTGATTCAAAGGGAATTAAACTGTGTTCACACAGACCCCATCCGACTACTTCATCCGAAAGGGGTATTCAATACAAAGCAAGCAATTGGAAGTGATAATGTAATAGTTAGTTACCCTTTCAGTATCCAGACAACGATCGAGCTAATTATTGGTGTCGTCTGGATAGTCAGCCTGAATTTTAAGGCTGATACTTTTAATCTGCTATACGTCTATCAATGTATCATGTTCGATTCCGATGAAAAAGTCAGAAAGGTAAGGTATTTATTTCAATGAAGGTCAGAAATGTCATATTTTGAGGTCATTATTTTTATTTTGACAACTTTGGCGAATTGCTATAAGCTAAATAAATTAGGTTATATTTATTATTCCCATAGTTGCCAGAGTTCTTTTCGTCGCAAGTCCATATTGTTTGGTATTCAGAAAAGCCAAATACAATCAAATGCAACAAACAGTTGGCGGCAAATACTCAAAACAGGTTCATGACTATCAATGCAACTAGCCAATATTTTCCGAGACAGGTAAAAATTTTGCTGATTGACGATAGGGTCGAAAATCTGAAACCGATTTCAGACTGTTTACAAAATACTGGCTATGAGGTGCGAATCGCCAAGAGTGGTATCAAAGGCTTGAAACTTTTAGAACAGCTAACTCCAGATCTGATAATACTGGATGTCATAATGCCAGAAATGGATGGATTTGAAACTTGCCGTCATCTCAAAACCTGGGAGAAAACCAAAGATATCCCGGTCATTTTTATGACCGCAGCAATGGATACATCGAATTCTGAGGCGAAAGTCAAAGGCTTATCGTTAGGGGCGGTTGATTACATCACTAAACCGATTCAAGTCGATGAGGTATTAGCCCGGATTAAGACTCACCTGCATCTCCGTTTCTTAACCTTGCAACTGCAACAACAGAATATCCGACTGCAACAAGAAATTCGCGATCGCCAACAAGCCGAAGCAGCGTTAGCGGCACAAACGCGACGGTTAGCCTTGCGTTCCGATATCGGATTAGCCTTAAGTCAGGAAACTGAGTTATCGGCGATGCTGTTTCGCTGTACTCAAGCCTTAGTTGAACATTTAGATATCAAATTTGCCCAAATTTGGACGCTAAACTCACAGGACAATATCCTGGAGTTGCAAGCTTCAGCAGGATTATACACCCATACTGACGGGACTCACGCTCAAGTCTCAGTGGGTGATTCAATCATTGGTTACATTGCCAGTCAACGCCAACCTTACCTGAGTAATGATATCGCTAATGATCCCAACATCAGTGATCCCGAATGGGCAAGACGGGAAGGAACAGTATCCTTTGCAGGTTATCCCCTGATTGTGGAAGCGGAACTTGTGGGCGTGATGGTACTGTTTTCCCGTCATCCTTTCAGTCAAACCACCCTGGATACCTTAGCCTCTATTACCAATGAAATCGCGGTGGGAATTGAACGCCAACAACTTGAACAAGCCTTGCAAGAGTCCCAGCGCTGGTTAAAGGCAATTAATGAGGCGAATCCGAATATTATCTATGTTCATGATTGGGTAGAAAGACGCAATGTCTATACCAATCGAGAAATCTATGAAATTTTAGGCTATACCCCCGCAGAAATTCAAGACATGGGGAACCAAGTTCTCTCGATGCTGATGCACCCGGATGATTTGGACATCATTTGGGATCATCAACGCCGGATTAAATATGCCCAGATCGGTGATGTGTTTGAGTTAGAGTATCGGATGCGCCACAAAAATGGGGAATGGCGTTGGTTATTTTCCCAAGAAACGGTGTTTAAACAGAATACAGACGGGACAACTCGACAAACCCTAGGTGCAGCGATTGATATTAGCGATCGCAAACAAATCGAACTTGCATTACGACAATCAGAAACCCGAGAACGACAAAAAGCCCAGGCGCTACAAGCAACCCTAAAAAAATTAAAACGCACCCAAGCCCAGCTAATCCAAACCGAGAAAATGTCTAGTTTAGGACGAATCGTTGGAGGGATCGCCCATGAAATTAACAACCCCGCTAATTTTATCTACGGCAATATTACCTATGCCCGCGCCTATTTCCAAGATCTATTAAAACTTGTACAACTGTACCAAAAAACCTATCCCGAACCCACGGCGGAGATTCATCAACTGAGTAAGGAAATTGATTTAGAGTTTCTGGTTGAAGATTGGCATAAGCTGATCCAATCTATGGAAATTGGCATTGTACGCATCGAGAAAATTGTGCGATCGCTTAAAAGCTTTGCCAAATTGGATGAAGCCCATTTAAAACCCGTTGATATTCATGAATGTATTGACAATACCCTATTTATCTTACAGTCTAGACTTAGATCTGAAGGCAATCGCCCAGAAATTAAGGTTATTAAGCATTATGGTCAACTTCCGCCAGTTACGTGTTATGCCAGTCTGCTAAACCAGGTCTTTTTCAATCTCTTCGATAATGCAATTGAAGCCTTAGACTATCAACCAGTCACTCGGTCAATTACTATCAAAACTGAACTCTCTACTCCTAACTCTACACTGCCTCAATCTATCATTATTCAGATTAAAGATAACGGAATTGGTATGAGTGACAAGGTACGTCAGCATATCTTTGAGCCGTTTTTCACCACAAAACCTGTAGGAAAAGGCACGGGGTTAGGATTAGCTGTAAGTCATCAGATTGTAGTTGAAAAACATAAGGGCGAAATTAGCTGTAGTTCGGCTTTAGGTCAAGGTAGTGAATTTATTATTAAAATCCCTAGAATACTAACAACAAAAAAAGACACGTTAGTGCAAAGCGTTAATCGGCATTTAATAAACACTTTTTAAACGGAAGTTTAATAATCATCTCCGTCCCGACATTCGGTTGAGACATACACTCCAATTCACCGCCATGTTGCTTCACCACGATTTGATGGGCAATGGATAGCCCTAATCCTCTGCCTTGACCGACAGGTTTTGTCGTAAAAAATGGATCAAATATTCGAGGTTTTACACTGTCGGCTATGCCAATTCCATTATCAATAATGCAAATAATTACTTGATAGTTGTTTTGTAAAGTTGTTTTAATTTTAATAGTTGGAATGGTTTGAGGTGAATAATTGCTTTCTATCTCTATCTCTTTGTTTATTTCTAAAGCATCAATAGCATTATTAATAATGTGAAGAAAAACCTGATTCAGTTGTCCTGGATGGCATTCAAATGGAGGAAGTTCGCCGTATTCTTTGATGATTTGAATCCCCGGCTGTCCGGCGGAAGTGGATAAGCGGTGTTGGACTAGAAAAAGAGCGCTTTCTATTCCTTCATGAAGATCTACGGGTTTCCGTTCAGCTTCATCGAGCCGAGAAAATTTCCGCAAGGATAACACCAGTTCTCGCAAGCGTTCAGTACCCACTTTCATCGAGGCTAATACATTGGGAAAATCTTGGCTCAAAAAGTCAAACTGCACCTCGGTTATTTTATTTTGCAGATAAGAGCTAGGATTAGGATATTCCTGTTGATAGCATTCAACTAGATCTAACAAGTCTTGGGTATAATCCTCAATGTGGGATAAGTTGCCATGAATGAAGGTAACGGGGTTATTAATTTCATGAGCAATTCCAGCGATCATCTGACCCAAGCTGGACATTTTTTCACTCTGAATTAATTGAGATTGAGTTTGCTTGAGATGGTGGAGGGCTTGTGAGAGTTGTTGGTTTAATTGACGCAGCCGCAATCCCGAACGAACCCTGGCTTGCAATTCACTGGGTTCAATGGGTTTTGAGAGAAAATCATCCGCCCCCGAATCTAACCCTTGGACGCGATCGGCAACTTGTTCACGGATCGTGATTAGAATTAAAAAAATGGTGGCTAATTGTGGATCTGCCTTGATCCGACGGCACAGTTCTAAGCCATCGAGTTTTGGCATCATCCAATCGCAGATGATTAAATCAGGTTGAAATTCTTGGGTTTTTTGGAGTGCCGCTTCTCCATCATCCGCTAGCAGAACGTCATGACCTTCACTCTCTAACAACTCTTGGAGAATGATTTGGACGGTTATATCATCATCAACAGCGAGGATTTTTGCCATGGTTATTTGTTAGGGAATGGGCAATGGGCAATGGGCAATAGGGAATAGGGAATAGGGAACAGGGAATTCATGATGAACCATTCATGTTACGGATGTATTCGCAAACTGTAGTCAGTTGTTGTTCTAACTCGCCAACGTTTTCTTTGATCGCGGCTAGAGAACCGGAACGTCCATGGTTTTCGACTTGGGCGGCTAATTCTGCGATCGCCTTCATGCCTAAATTGGCGCTTGATCCTCTCAACCGATGGGCTTTCGCATAGATTTGTTCATAGTCTTCAGCCGCAATTCCGGTTTGGATATCTTTTAGATCGGCTTCAGCATGTTCGATAAAAGCGTGCAAAAGTCGTTCTTGAGCCGATTTTTTACCGAGGGTGACACGCTGGAGGTGTTCCCAGTTAATTGGGGAAGTGTTGAGGGTTGAGTTAATGTCTTCCTTTCCCTCTGTTATCTGCCCTTTGTCCTCTGCCTTCTCGTTTCCTTCTTTCATCTGCCCTTTGTCCTCTGCCTTCATAGAGTCGTCTGCCATTTGCCCTTTGTCTTGATCCTGTCTAATCTGGGTTGCCCAATACTCCAATCGTTCGCTCAACATTTCCTCATCAACAGGTTTACTGATATAGTCATCCATACCAACTGCCGAACATCGTTCTCGGTCTTCAGGAAACGCATGAGCGGTTAGAGCAATAATAACCGGATGAGTGCTGCCATAACGCTCAATCAATTTAGTTGTAGTCGCATAGCCATCCAGAACAGGCATCTGACAGTCCATGAGAATGATATCGTAGGAATTTTGCTCGACTAATTCCAGGACAACTTGACCATTGGGGGCGCAGTCGGCTTCATAACCTAACATCTGTAACTGATTGAGAATAACTTGTTGATTGATGGGATGATCTTCAGCTAAGAGGATATTCAGAGGAGTCGCAGGTTGTTTATGAGGAAAATCTCCAGTCGTTGTATGTTGGGCTAGTTCTTCCTCCTGCTGTTCTTTAATCATTTCGGGTGCTACAGCCGCCATTAAACTATCAAATAGCCGTGAAGCTCTCACTGGCTTGAGCAAATAACTCGCCGCTCCCACAGATAGTAATTGTTCGACTTGATCCCGTTGATTCATCGGCGTCATTACCACAGCTTTGGTGTGGCTCAACGCTGAATCAGAGCGAATGGTTTTAATCAGGGACCCATCCTCGATTTGGGGCAGTTGCCAATCACAGATCACCACATCATAAGGCTGGTCAAGACTAGCCGCTTGGCGCAGGGCATCTAGGGACAGTTCTGCGGAGTTGGCTTCATCAATCCCAATTCCCCAGGTATTGACTAAGTAACGCACCGACTGGCGGGTGGTGCGACTTTCGGAAACAACCAACAGTTTCAGATGAGTGAGGGCAAAGGGAGTGGTGGGGGATTCAGCGTTCGTTTGGGTGTCAAATTTTGCCGTAAACCAGAACGTGGAACCTTTACCCACCTGACTTTCCACGCCGATTTCGCCGCCCATCAAATCGACCAACTGTTTGCAGATAGCTAGCCCTAAGCCTGTGCCACCATATTGACGAGTGGTGGAGTTATCAACTTGGGAAAAGGATTGGAAAAGTTTTTCTTGCCCTTCCGGGGAAATGCCCACTCCTGTATCGGACACGGCAAAGTGGAGGGTGGCATTTTTGGAGGTAGCAGTTTCTAACGTGACATGGATAACCACTTCCCCTTGGGGTGTAAATTTGATCGCATTGTTCGCCAGATTTAACAGAACCTGTCGCAGTCTAGCCGGATCACCTTTGAGTTGTCGGGGGACTTTGCGGTCAACTAAGGTTGCCAATTCTAGGTTCTTCGCTTCGGCTTGAGTAGCTAGCACATCAAGAACCGATTCGATGCAGCCATCTAGGTCAAACTCAATGGTTTCAAGTTCCATTTCTCCAGCTTCTAGTTTGGAGAAATCCAGGATATCGTTGATGATGGTCAGTAAATGGTCAGCACTACGGCGAATCGTTTGGCCATAGTCTCGCTGTCGGGGCGTGAGTTGAGTCTGTAATAGGAGTCCCACCATGCCCAAAACACCATTCATTGGAGTGCGAATTTCATGACTCATGTTCGCCAGAAACTTGGACTTGAACCGTACCGCTTCCAGTGCCGCTTCTCTGGCTTCGACTAATTCGTTAATCTGGTCGGTGGCAATGACAATCCCACCAACTTGACCATTGGGAGTATACCAGGGGTTAATTGCCCAGCGCATGTAAACGATAGAACCATCGCTACGTTCCCAGATATCTTCTGGGTTGGTGATCACTTGCCCGGTGAGTGCCCGTTGATGAATCTGTTTCCAGTGTTCCGGTACATCTGGGATGACGTCGTAATGGCAGCGACCAATGATGGATTCTCCCTCAAGCCCTTGCACCGTGAGCCACTTTTGGGAATGAGCCATATAGTGCATTTCCTTGTCAAACATTGCCATTGCCATGGGCGCACTGGCGATCACTTGTTGCAGTTGTCGGCGCTCTCGCTCTAATGAGTTTAAGGTATTGTCGAGGAGTTGGATTTGCTCTTGGGTTTGAGCGTAGAGATGGGATTGGGTGCAAGCACTGGCAATTTGTTTAGAAATCGCTTCTAAGAGTTCGATGTCGCTGGGACTCCACGACCAACTGGTGGTGTGGATACAGATTAAATAGCCCAAGGATCGGGTTTGAGGACGGATGGGAATCGCTGAATAGTGACCATTTTCCAGGATATAGGTTTCCTCTGAAGAGGTAGCAGGATGGGACGAGAAAGGGTTATCTGGGGTGTTTTCTAAACCAGCATTATCAGATTGACCATTGATCGTGGATACTTTGAAATTAACGGTCTCACCCTTGCGTAACTGAGTTTCTAAGTTACCGGACGTCGCTATCTTTAACTGTCTACATTCGCTCGATAAACCCTCCTCCGTGTACATATATGCAATTCTTAACGTCTGATTGTCGAGCAACCAGCCGAAAATGACTCGTTCTAAGCCCAGCAGAGATGTCAATTCTTCTAAAGTAGCGGGTAAGGTGCGATCTAGGTCGAGTGAGGAATGAATGCGATTAGTCAAACGGTTGAGCAATGCTTCTTTGGCGGCTTTAGCCCGTGTCATCTCAAAGAGTTTCACCTGTCGCCTGATGAAAAATATGGCAACGAACAAGAGGGCAACCAGAACGATAGCTAGCAAGTTGAGTGACCAGATCGGACTTTCTATTTTCTCATCGTTCATGACTAAGGCAATCGACCAGTTTGCCTCTTCTAGGTGGACATACGCCACGTAAACGGATTCCCCGAACAGGTTTGCCTGTTGAATTCCTTGTTCTTGGTTCACCATCTGGCTAGCGATCGCGGCTAGATCCGGTTCGGTTGACTCCAGTAAACTGGAATCAGGTTTTCTTTCAGTTCCTAAGGGTTTTTCCTCTGGATAAACAATCGGCACGCCTCTAGAGTTGAGGGCAAAGGCGTAGCTATCCTTGCCATAGGATATCTTTTCAACAACTTCTTCCACGCGCTCAATATCGATCGCACCCGCCGTTGTACCAACGGTTAGGGGAGGCTGAGGGGGCATTGCCACAATCGGGGCGGCAATGGCAATAATCGGTAATTCGGTCGCCCGACTGATTAGGGGATCAGAGACATACACTTTTCCCGCCATCGCCTGTTGGAAATGTTGGCGATCTTGAACATTCCCCTGACCTTCATTGCTGCTTTGAAAGGTTCCATCCGCCCTGATCACAGAAAACGAGGTAAAATCCCGGCTGCGTTGGACTTCTCGTTGCAAGTACGGTTTAATCTGCGACCAGTCCATCGATCGCAGAATTGGGGTACTGGCTATCGTTTCGACTTCCGCCTTGCGCGTGGCTAGCCAGCGATCGATTTCACTGGCTTCTGCTTGCACTGAATTGAGCGCGTTTTGTTTGATGTTTTCTAGGATTAGCTGGCGCACTCCAAAATAGCTGACTGTGGCGACAGCGCCAATCGCCACCGTGGTTAGACCCACTACCACCCAAACTAGAAAATGACGGGGACGCCAAGACTTATGAGGTTGTGCCAACGGTTGCTGGTCATTATCTTGGGAGGTCGTTTCTAGAAAGGGTGGTTTGTTCATCATTGGTCAAACGTCAAAACTATTGACTGGGTTTAGCTTGGGGGAAGGGTTGGTCAAGTTACACCCTGCTGAAGGAGGTGTTTTCATCGTCAGCAATTGACTAGAGTTCTCAGCAAGTTGAGGATAGTCTAGGTAAAGGTGTTTGAGCCTCGGTTGTTCTCGATGATCCTTTAGTTCTAGTTTTCTTGTATCACATCCGTGTTAGACCTTGAGCGCTAGCCATTGAGCTAGGCGCTGTTTGTCGTCGGCGCTTGATTTGCCACGATAAGCTTTGATGCTAATTGTCGGTTATAGGTGCAGTCCTTGCCCTTGGGCTACTAATTTGATAGTCAGACTCGTTCGGAAATTTATCTGGATTAACGCAAAAACGACAGGAGTGCAGGCTTTATGTCAGGATCTTAGCTTTGTAAAAGTTCTCGCTAGATAGATAGTAGAGTTAAACCAAACATCTAAAGGAACTCGATCACTTCTCTCATTGTACCTAGTTTTTTATCCTTATCAGCAACTGATTTAAGCCTCCCTTTATCTGGATTATTTATCTCATTTTTAATTGTATAAGGTATAATATTAGCTTGGTGCTGAGTATTTATACTCTTTAACGCTTAAAAGCCAGAATAGGCAACAGCTTAAGACAGGTTTAAGAGTTGAGAGTCTAGAGCGTAGAATCCTTTCTGATGGCTGATTTTCATTCTTTCCTTGTCCAATCAATCAAGCCAAATGTCATAAGATAAACTTAAGTTATTGGTAACAAAACCTTTGATATCAAGTTTCCACCACAATTCACCGTAAGTGTAATGATTTGAGCCTCCATCAAGGACATTGCAGCAGACGATACGCCTGTTCCCGGATTCACGGGATACGCTGGAAAACAAGCAGCGCTTAGACTCAGACGCAATCTATTTCCGTTGGCAATTTTAATACAAGTCGGCTGGAGTTCAATCCTAACAGGTTTTGTTTCTTGACCCAGACTTACAGTCGCATACCCCTGAGTGAAATTATAAACGATCTCATTCGGAAAGACTTCCGATAACACGGCACAGAGATCAAAACTCAATTGCTCAGCATGGCAGAAAACCTCTACCGCGACATCCCCCATTAGAGATAAATCGTCAGCAAACGGGGCTGAAGTATACGTTAAAACATCAGTGCGGCTATCAAGAGTAGAACGATCAAAGGAACCCGCAGGTATTGCTGCATGACCCCCTAAGGCAGGAACCGGACGCCAGGGATCATGAACAAAAACATCAGTTGCAGCCGATAAGACAGACAATGGATCAGATGATTCCGATTGAGGGATGAGAGTCCCAGAATCGTTTCGCACACTAGCTAAACCCGTGCTGGAAAGACAATAGGATTTCTGATTATCTGACAACCACGTATCAAAATAACGCCATTGATTACTGCCCATTTCAAATAAATAGACAGGCGGTTGATGCAACAATTCGCTATCAATTCCCTTAAGAAACTGATCAAACCAACGCACTTGTAACCTATCCACAGAACTTACCGCCTCTGTGCCAAAATCTCTTGCGCCGACTTTCTGTCCCCAAGGCAGATGCGCCCAGGGTCCGACAATCAAATGCTGGGGAAATTTACTCCGATTTGCCATGTCTTTATAGAGGCGCAGATTACCCCGCAGATAGGGATCAAACCAACCGCCAATATGCAGCATCGGCAAATCCACACCGTCGAGGTTAGGTGAGAATTTTTGCCAATAATCTCCGGGTTCAGGATGATTTAGCCATTCATAGTAAAACGAATTTGGCGCGTATTTGTTTAAACTCTCAATAAATTTGGAGGATGGATTATAAAAAGGCAAATCGCGAGAGGCAGTATAGAGAATTTGATAGGCAATAGCATCACCCTTTAATCGGGCAGTTTCGGCAGCTAATTGCACCGCCCAGCCTAAATTGGCTTGTAAACAAAATGCCCCATTTTCATACGCCCAATCTGCATATAAATCATACGCCATCATCGCCGGACAAATGGTTTTCAACGCGGGCAGATTTGCCGATGCTGCATACAGTTGAGTCATCCCCTGATAGGAAAAGCCATACATACCCACTTGTCCATTGCTACCGGGTAACTGTGACACCCAGTTAACGGTATCAATACCATCAGCAACTTCGTGGACAAATAGCTGAAACTCGCCCCCAGAGGTTCCCCGTCCTCGCACATCCTGAATCACGACGATATACCCCTGGGCGGCATACCAAGTGGGATGAGCATAGACTACTGTAGAAGCGATCGCCCTTCCGTAAGGTTGTCGCATCAGGAGTACGGGCAAGTCTGTATTAGTATCAGGATAGTAAATATCAGCATCTAGACGAATTCCATCGCGGGTTAACATGGATGCTGTTTGTTTATTAATTTTGGTCATTGGTCATTTGTTATTTGTTATTTGTTATTTGTTATTGGCATAATTAAAACAAAGAATGGTTTATTTATAATATGACAGACAATCCTCGCGTTACGGTTTGGAATGAGTATCAAGTGGAAAAACAACAACCTGAGGTTGCCAAGATTTATCCTGATGGAATTCATTACGCGATCGCGCAACATTTGCAATCCTCAGGATTAACGGTTAAAACTGCCACATTAGACCAACCTGATCATGGATTAACTGATGCTATCCTCAACCAAACCGATGTTTTAATCTGGTGGGGACACATTGCCCATGACCAAGTACAAGACGCTATTGTGAATAAAGTCCATCAGCGCGTTTTGTCTGGCATGGGTCTAATTGTATTGCATTCGGGTCACTTTTCCAAAATTTTTAAACGACTGATGGGTACGTCATGTAGTCTCAAATGGCGCAACAATGGCGAAAAAGAACGACTTTGGGTTCTTGATCCATCCCATCCTATTGCAGCAGGTTTAGACGACTCGTTTGAACTGGCGGCTGAGGAAATGTATGGCGAGTTTTTTGATATCCCTAACCCCGATAGTTTAGTCTTTATCAGTTGGTTTGAGGGGGGTGAAGTCTTTCGCAGTGGCTGTTGTTTTCACCGAGGTCGAGGTAAAGTTTTTTACTTTCGTCCTGGTGACGAAGCTTATCCCACCTATTATCAGCCTAATGTATTGCGCGTTATTACCAATTCCATTTACTGGGCAAGTCCTTTAAATTAGTTGATTGTTGATTGTTGAACTCGTCACTTTGTTCGAGGACAGGTTTTTCTGTAGGGGCGGGTTTAGGACATTTCGTTTCGCCATTGATGATAACCTTTATTAAAAACCCGCCCTGATTCTGGATTTCAATCTCTTAAACTGTCATGCATTTAAATTGGGTATTAGTAGCGAGCAAGATGCTCGCACTACAAGGCTTTCGCCATTACTGATATTAAGGTTTAAATGCCGAACAGCTTACAAGTACAAAATGACGAACGAATGATAATCTCCGTCGTTCACGTTTTTATTTATTTAACACGGAACCACCGCATCAGTACGTCCCAAGACGCGAAAATCTTCCTCATCCAAATTAACAGGTGTACCGCTGCGAATCAGTTCAACAAAATCCTCATTAGGAACCATAAAACATAACGCATATAAACGACCATTACCCGTATTTATAATTTCATGAATACCCGTTGGTGGCACTAATAAACTATCTCCTGCCCGAAATGGCACATTTTTGCCATCACACCGGGCAATTCCTTCCCCTTTGAGGATAAAAAACATTTCTACAGCAATCTGATGACGATTCGGGGGAGTTTTGCCGCCTTGATCAAAAATCTCCACACAAACAGTTAATGATGAATCCGCGATCGCGGGATCGAAGATAATAGCTAAACGGTTGCTATCCTGGGGACTAATGCGATAGGCTTGGTAGTCCTTAGGGGATTTCATAACGGGAATCATACACCGGGATTCCATAGGTTGTTTCTCCTGAAATTCATCATTTGTCATTTGTCATTCGTTTTTGATGCAAACCGTTGATAGCGGCTAACTTTCCCCATTTTCCTTGTCTACCCTGCCTCTGTGTCCTCTGCATTCTGATTTTTTTACGCTTTTAAAGCTTTAATAAGTAATTGGGAATCGCTAGTAAACCCAAAACACTGATTAACATTATAAATCGTGGCTTTAAAGCAGTAATCAGGAGACGTTGTTGCCGCACAATCTTTGAGTAGCACGCAATCATATCCCAGGAAGTTAGCATCTTGTAATGTTGCCATGACACATTGATCAATGTTGACACCCGCAAAGAAAAGAGTGGTTTTGCCCATATTGCGTAAAATACTGTCTAAGGCAGTGTCCCAGAAACCACTCATGCGATATTTGTCAATATAAATATCTTCGGGTTCGTGGTTTAATCCATCTACAATTGCCGCTGCCCAACTGTCTTTGGTTAGCACTTTTGCCCCATTTTTAGGCAAGGGATCACCGAGTCCAATTCCTGCACCTGTAGGATCATAAACATGACGCAATCCAGCACTAATATTGAGTAAGTCGGGACGGTTTCCCCAGTTCACCCAAATCACAGGAACGTTGACATCTCGTAGCTGGGGAAGCAAGCTTGTCAGGGATGCAATTGGGCTGCGGGCGGGGGTTACGTCTACGCCAATATGGGCTAACCAGCCATCGGGATGACAGAAGTCATTTTGCATGTCGATGATCAGGATGGCAGATTTGACTAAATCCAGGCGCAGGCTTTTGGTTTCAGTGGTAAGGGTAATTGGGTGAGGGGTTAGGGAGGGGCGAGTCAAATCCGCGATCGCATCATTCACTCCCCAAGCATTGGGGGCTACACCTAATGTCCGTAACGGTTGATTCATGGCAGTAATGATAGACATGCCAATAATTGTACTCAGGATTGCGCGGCTGACCAGACATAAGCCAAAATAGAAGAATGCGATCAGTAAGGCATTTCTAATGCGATCGCGCTTCGCCAGGGGACATACCATTAAAGTGAATAGCACTGACTTTAGAGTTTATAGTAAGCGCTAAAGTGCTTCTGGCACGCTTCGTGCCTACTACGAACAAAGTATTGATTTATCAAGTTTTATCCGTGAGTTTTACTAGGTTTAATCGGGTTTCAGATCAATTTGAGCGATATTTATGAAAACGTCAATTTTGCCGATAGTGAGGAATAGAAGTATCGTGGCGAAATGTCATGCTGAACGGAGCGACAGCGGAGTGAAGCATCTCGACCTAAGTAGTAGAACGGTCAACAACCCCACCCACAAGGGGATGGGGCTTGTAACTAGGCGAAGTGACCTTCGCCCATTGTGCTTTGAGTCGGGTCGCCCTCTACTCAACCGGAAAGAGGGCGGGTTTAATTAAGTTATTAGTTTTTGCTGGCATGTTATCGGTGAAACCCGCCCCGGAAAGACGTGCCATGATACGTCTCGACATCTGTATAATAAGCTGTTCGGCATTTCTTTTTACTCTAGAACATAACGTTTGGCACTTATTCCACCGTGACTGATTTTGCTAAATTCCGAGGCTGATCCACATCTAAACCCCGTCGCGCCGCAATATGATATGCCAAAAGTTGTAAAGGCATCACGGCTAAAATTGGAGACAGTAATTCTTCAACAACGGGTACCGATAATAAAATATCAAATGTTTGAGCCGCTTCTGGATCATGCATCGGTGTCACGCCAATTAATCGCGCATCTCGCGCCTTGGCTTCTTGGGCATTAGATAACACCTTTTCATACACAGTACCCGGCATCGCGATCGCCACCACGGGAACTTTAGAATCTAATAGGGCAATGGGTCCGTGTTTCATCTCCCCCGCTGGATACCCTTCGGCGTGAATATAGCTGACTTCCTTAAGCTTCAACGCCCCTTCTAAGGCAATGGGGAAATTAATCCCACGCCCCAAAAAGATGAAATCTTGGGTTTCGTCAAACTCATGGGCTAATTCTTCCAGATAATGTTCCTGACGCGATAACACCAACTCAATCTGGGAGGGAAGTTGACGCAACCCGGCAATAATTTCGGCAATCCGTGACGGGGATAGGGTTTGACGTTGATAGGCTAAATCCAGGGCTAAACAGTAAAATACCACCAATTGAGTAACAAAGGTTTTCGTTGCCGCAACACCAATTTCCATTCCCGCAAACGTCTCAATAATATGCGGGACTAAATGTGCCAGAGAACTCTCGGAACGATTGGTAATCCCCACCAGTCGCGGCTGATACTCTTGTCCTAAACCGATACGCCGTCGTTTTTCCATCTCCAACGCCGCTAAGGTATCAGCAGTTTCTCCCGATTGAGTGACGCCAATGGTGAGGGTATTGCGCGTCAAGGGTGAGGGGGCATAGCGGAATTCTGAGGCATATTGTACCATCGTGGGAATTCCAGCGAGTTGTTCGATCAGGTATTTCCCGACAAGACTGGCGTGCCAACTGGTACCACATGCCAATATCTGGACGTGTTCTAAGTTTTCATACAACGACTCAGGAAGTCCCAATTGTATTGGCGTGGTTATGGATGGGGTGTCTCCGGCGACTGGGTTTTGATCAGGTATCGCGCTACTGCTATCATTTTCTCCCGCAGACCAATCACTGCTAATATAAGCTTCTAAACAGGTTCGCACTACACCCGGTTGCTCAAAAATTTCTTTGAGCATGAAATGACGGAATCCCTGTTTCTCGACTTGTACGGGATTCCAGTTGAGGGTGCGGGGGAATTTGCGAAGACGTTCCCCGTTAAAGTTATAGACTTCTGCCCCTAGGGGGGTTAACCGTGCCAGTTCCCCATTCTCTAGGTTCAATACCGCATGGGTGTGGGGGACGAGGGCGGGAGTATCGGAGGCGCAGAAGAATTCCCCTTGACCAAATCCCAGGATCAAAGGAGCCTGTTGTCGTGCGACAATCAGTTCATCGGGATAGTCGGCACAAATAATCGCGATCGCAAACGCACCATGGAGTTGATTCACCGCTTGGCGCACGGCGTCTAAAAAGGCATTCGGGTGTTGAAAATCTGGGGTTGAGGGTTCGGGGAGACACTCGGCAATTAGGTGGGGAATCACTTCAGTATCGGTATCAGAACGGAATTCATGTCCCCGTTTTTTCAAGTCTTCCCGTAATTCCCGATAGTTTTCCACGATGCCATTTTGCACCACCGCCACGCGCTGATGGGTGTCGGTATGGGGATGGGCATTATATTCTTCAGGTTTCCCGTGAGTTGCCCAACGGGTATGTCCAATACCGAGTCGGGCTTGGTTATCGGTACGTTCCAGTTTTTCTCGTAAATTGTAGAGTTTGCCTTTAGCGCGAACGCACTGAATTTCCCCTTCCCAAACGGTGGCAATTCCGGCAGAATCATAGCCTCGATATTCGAGTCGTTCTAACCCTGCCATTAAAATATCTGTTGCTGGTTGCGTGCCGATATAACCAACGATTCCACACATTGAACCGCTCCCTCCTCAAACATGATGCCTTCAACATCTTATGCGATATAGGCTAGAGAGCAACCCATGGGAACGTCAAGAATCATTACCATGACTTAAGCCAGGTTTAGCCGTGATCAGCTTTTCATCATTAAAACGTTATTTATTCAGAGGGACACCATGTCGTGTCCCTACTAAATTTGCCTTTTTGTATTCAAATTTACTGAAAAATTGGCAATTTCTGAGTAAGGACACAGCAGCATTACCATGCAAGCCACAGCTCGAATACCAATGCCCCTGTATCCCTACAATGGTATAGATTGGTTTCAAGACACCGTTAGTAGGCAAGACCCATACTGCGGGTGGTTTCAGCGCCAAGATAAACCCGAACGCTCAAGAAATCGGTCGGACAAGCGGTTTCGCAGCGCTTGCAACCGATACAATCTTCAGTACGTGGAGACGAGGCAATCTGACTAGCTTTACAGCCATCCCAGGGTACCATCTCCAACACATCGAGGGGACAAGCCCGTACACATTGGGTGCAACCGATGCAAGTGTCGTAAATTTTGACGCTATGAGACATAGAATAACGACTCCAAACGAGAATTATCGGTGATTGATTTAGATATCCTCCCCACGCTAACCCTAATTAGGGATAGTCAGGGATTCTAATGGCATACTGTTTACCTGATGACTCAGGTAAGGTGGTCACAGTCCCAACTTTTGACAAGCCCCCGTTATCCCTTATTCAAGTTAACGGTAGGTTCTGTGACAGTACGCAATCTATTATTGCAGATGGATCTGCTCACACACGGGCGATCGCTCTCGCCGTCTAATCAACGATTATGACAGGAGTATTCTCGCCGATCGCAGTAAGACAGACGATGGATTAAGGCTTAGTGTACCGCAGCGATCTCATCTGTTTGAGCATTAAGTTACAGAACTTCAAACTCTGTAACATTTGCGGGTAATTTAAAGCGGACATATAAAGAATAACGGCAAAAAAGTCAAGTACAATTATGTCATCAATCTTAGAAAACAAAGACCAACAACATCCCCAAGAAAAGAGCGATCGCGCCCTAGTGGATCGTCTCTTGGAAATCAAAGCAGATCCGACGGATTATCAGTTGACGGAATTGGCGCGATTACGGATTCGCTATTCTCGATTTCCTGGCGCTAGAGAGATTCAACAGGGGCTTGAACGGATTCTCCAGCAGTGGAGTTTGACCGAAGACAGGTTATTTGAGTTAACCCGTCAAATCCACAGCCAGGGTCACGTTTACAAGCAACCTAAATCAGTCGAGACTCCAGATGACTGGAGTTAAGTCGGTGGAGAGAATAAACGTTATAGCAACCGCCATAGTGGTTAGGACACATCATTTATGTTCCAGACGTTGCATGCAAAGTCTCTACTGGTTTAGCCTTTAATCTTGTGGCAAGCTAACCTCTACCCTCTTCCTAAACCTGCGAATTTCCCTCAGGGTTTATGTTTGCTTCTCGCAATAATTGTTCTAATCGATTGGCACGTTCAATTGCATTTGCCTTAGCCTGACGTTCTTGTTGCAGTTGTTCTTGTGCCGTTAACAGTCTCTCCTCTGGATTCAAATATCGCTCTCCTTGGTCATCATACCAATATAACCATTCTCGAGTAATTCCTTGGTAGGTTCCTTCCTCTCGACCAATGCCTAAATTCAGTTCAGATAACCAAACGGGTTCACCTTCTAATAATTGATAGTCTCCAGCTTCTAGCTTGTACACTTCTAAACGAGGTTTTCGTTTTCGGAATGGATTATAGATAATATAGTACCGAACACCTAGTTTAATATAATCTTTTTTCTTCTGCGTATATTCTCCGCGTCTCGTTTGCGATACAACTTCTAACACCATAATGGGAATTTTTTGTTCTTCCCATATTACGTAAGATAAACGCAAATCTGAATCAATAATTCGTGGAACTCCTAGACTCAGAAAAGCATCAGGAACAATGGCTGCTTCATCGGGAGCATAATAAATTCCCATGTCAATTCCCAAAAACCAATCCATCTTTTCTGACCAAATTAATGCTAAAATCGCTTTGAGTAGGCTAGGTACTAAATTTTGTAATTCGTTGTCCACTGCTTTATCATCAGAATCAGGTAAGTCTTCAGCAGAAGGTAAACATTGTTGAGGATTGTAGTTAACTAACATATTGTCTCAAATAATTTAGCGTTGTCCTAACTAAAGCTGGTAAATATCCTGGATTACCCTGGGTTATCCTCACCCTACTGGCTATCAGTATCCGCCACTGACTTTTTAGGAATTGGCGGCATTTTTTTCAGGATATGGTGATGGTGATTCAGTCGATGTTTAGACTTAGTTAACTCCTCATCAATAGATTGTGGATTAAGCTCACGGGATTTATCCACGACCTGAACCGCCGCCGTTGTAATTTCAGCACTGGCGGCTTCGACAACTTGTGCCACCTCAATTTGCTGTTCCAATTGTTCCGTGGAAGAAACAAGTTCACTAAGTCCATTGACTAACTCTTTGAGATTTTGACGGAACGCCGGATCACCCGTTAAATCTTCCAAATCCGATGTAATCTTTTGCGTATTTTCAAAGGTTACCCGTGCTGAATCTAATAGCTGTTGCAATACGATAGCAGTGCTGGGACTGTCCAGGGAATTGGATATATCGCGTAAGTCAGCAGATAACTCAGCCGCATTAGCGGAAAGGGCAACTAAATTTTCGGAGGCGGTTTCGACGTTTTCAATGATGGTGCTGACATCCGCTTGATCAACTTGAGTATTCACTAAATCAATCGTCGTGTTGACATTTTCTAGGGTTGGTCTCAAATCGCTTAACAGAACGCCCAACTGCTCGCTGGTTTGACCCACACTGGTTAACGTTCCGACTAAAACTGCTCGATTTCTGGTGACTAAATCATTTGTTGAGGCAATTAATCGATTGAGTTGCACAGCTGTCTGACTAAATTGATCCGCTGTATCGCCAATGCGTTGAGTTGTCTGGGTAGCCGCTGTGGTGATCGCATCAGACGCCTGAGAAAATCCGCCAACTTCTTGACGCACGGAACGCGATAATAAGGATAATTCACCCGCAAGTTGAGCGATACCACTGGCGGCGAGGGAGGCATTTTGGGCGAGAGAGTTGATGTTATTAAAAAATAGCGGATCGGTATAGATGGTGGTCAAGCGCTCAGTATTGCGGAGAAGTTCAATAAAGCTAACCCCAATCTCACCCTCAATCTGCTCACCACTACAAATAATCACATCCGAATTGCATTCAGACTTCAGAGGGTTCATCGACTGAATATTCGAGGACACTTCCCGAAGTGGGGTAATATCTACCGAGGTTTCGCCAATTAAACCCGATTGATTGGCTTCAATGGCAACATCTTCTGGGATCACTAAGTCTTCTGATGCAATTTCGATGGTGACATCAACACCGTTGGTTGTGGCTTCAATATCAGTAATGTTGCCCACATCAACCCCCCGATAGCGCACGGTGGCTCCTTCTTTCATCCCAGCGACGTTAGGAAAGTTGACGACAAAGCTGTAACTGCGATTGCCAAACTTCAAACCCCGAATCCAAATCGCCAAGCCAGCAAACACGGCGAGTCCAACTAGAATTAATAAGCCAACGGAGCCTTCTCGAATGGTTCGCGATCGCATGGTTTCTCCTCACTGTACCCTTAAGTGGTGAATTGACGGGCATTTGCCTGGATAGACGACAATGACAAAAGACCGATCAAGCCCTTTCTCCCATCCTAACCAACCACCTGAATTGGTCCGCTGGTACTGGCACTGAAAAATTGTCGCACCAGAGGATTATCGGTTGTATCAATCTCGCCGATAGGACCTTGCCACTGTACCTTGCCTTTGTAGAGAAACACAACTCGGTCAGCAGTACGGCGAATTGTACTATCTTGGTGAGTGACCATTACATAAGTCTTACATCCGCCTTCAACACATTGAAGCTGACGGACTAAATCCTCAATTACAGTAGAGGCGATCGGGTCAAGTCCAGCCGTGGGTTCGTCGTAAAGTAAAATTTCCGGGTTATCTTGGGGATTATCCGGGTTCGTCATAATCGCCCGGGCAAAACTCACTCGCCGACGCATCCCGCCTGAGAGTTCCGCCGGATACTGATCAGCAATTCCAGGTAACCCCACCATCTCTAGCTTTTCATCTACTAATTCCCGAATGCGCTCCTCAGACAGTTTAGAATGCTGGTAAAGAAAAAATCCCACATTTTCACGGATGCTGAGGGAGTCAAACAGAGCAGACTGCTGGAACACCATACCGATGCCAATGGGGTCTTTGGCATCTTCAATTAAACCCGAACGCTTTTGTCCTTGCACATAGATTTCACCCCCATCCAGTGGCATTAGACCCGCCATCATGCGTAGAATCGTAGACTTACCCGTCCCAGAGGGTCCAATGATACCTAAGGCTTCGCCCTGATAAATCGTCAGATCAACATTATCCAGGATGACGTTACCCCCAAAGGACTTGGAGACTCCCTTTAGTTCAATCAGTGGTTCTTTCATATTGGTTAAGGGGAGTTGGGGAAGCAATGTTCCAGTGGTCTCCCCCTTTTGAAGGGGGACGGAAGGGGGATCTGAAGGGAAGAGGGGGATCTATAAGCGAAAAAGGGAATTCAAAGCAGGGCAAGGGGGGATAGAGAAAGGGTGAAGGGATCAGAGTGAAGCTGTCCCCGGAGTGGGGGAATACACCCCCAACCCACCTTAACGAGAAGCACTCGCTGCCATGGCTGAATCCGCTTCTGATTCTGCCTCCACCCCAAATACACGACAGAAGGATTTTTGCACCTTATAGCCTGAGTCAATCGACTCCAAGGGGTCTTTCCGCAAGCGGTGACGTAAGCACAACGTAATCACCCGACGAATATCATCGACTGTGACTTCCGTGCGCCCTTCAAAAGCAGCCAGGGCTTTGGCAGCACGGTTAGTGACAATATCCCCTCGCAATCCATCAACATCCAATTCTGAGCAAACCTCAGAAATATTCACCCGCATGTCATAGTCCATTTCAACTTGGGGTAGTTGCGCCTGGGCGGTGACGATTTGCTGCTGCAATGTCTCTTGGACTTCTTGGTGTTCTTTGATGTAATCCAAGGGATTTTTGTCAAACGCGGCGCGTTCCTCCACAATTTTTACCCGCAGCGTTGGCTCTTTGACAGTGCGGATTTCCGCGTGCATGCCGAAACGATCCAGGAGTTGCGGACGCAGTTCTCCTTCTTCCGGGTTGCCAGAACCCACCAACACAAAACGAGCCGGATGGCGAATGGAAATGCCTTCTCGTTCGACGGTATTCCAACCACTAGCTGCCGAGTCTAATAGCACATCAACGAGGTGATCGTCAAGTAGATTCACTTCATCGACATAGAGGATACCGCGATTAGCTTTAGCTAACAGTCCCGGTTCAAAGGCTTTCACCCCTTCGGCTAATGCCTTTTCAATATCAATCGTGCCGCACACTCGGTCTTCGGTTGCGCCCAAGGGCAGATCAACCATCGGCACTTTTTTCTTTACGGTTGAAGCAGATTGTACTCCTCCATCACTATTCATCCAGTCGGGTTCGTTGGGATCGCTATTGAAGGGATCGTCGGCAACCACCTCAATTTCCGGCAACAAGTCAGCCAACGCCCGAATGGTGGTGGACTTACCCGTACCGCGATCGCCCATAATCATTACTCCACCAATTTTGGGGTCAATGACATTCAGCAGCAGAGCCAGCTTCATTTCTTCTTGACCTACGATGGCGGTAAACGGAAAAACGACGCGACGAGCAGTCTTAGGGGCTTGGGCAGTCAGACTCACTTTGATTACCTGATAACCGATAAATCACGCCTTTTATTGTGCCACAACGATGGAACCTTCTGGGAGCTGGGGGAGCTGGGGGAGCTGGGGAAGCCATGTAGAGACGTGCCATGGCGCGTCTGGGAGCTGGGGGAGCTGGGGAAGCTGGGAGACAAAATTTCTATAACCCATTACCCTATTGCCTAAGACACACCGAGCGAAGTCGAGGTGTTGCCTATTGCCTATTGCCTGACCAATGACAAATGACAAATGACAAAATCTGTCCCTATTCCAATAAAGATGCGGTTAACAATGAATAGACCTGACCATCAATCAAAAGGCGGGTAATGCCTTTAGCTTGTAAATAAGAACAGGTTTTCTGCAACATTTTCCCATCAGGCACTTTAATCACGCGCTGGGAACGGTTAGAAAAGCGTCGTGCAACCCTATGATTATCAAAAACTGGCAAAGTTTGTTGCTGGACTTCCTCAGCCGGAATACCTCCCAAGTCACTAAATTCTCGCAGAGGTCGCGCAATTAACTCGGCTGCTCGGTCTATCACTAAATAGCAGGGTTTCGGAAAAGAAGCTTCCGACAGGGGTAAGACTTGAATATTTGCCCCCCTGGGAACATGAGTCGTCGTCAAAGGTTTTGGAATAGCACTATCTTCCTCGTCCTCGTCCTCGTCCTCGTCCCAATCCTCCTCAAAATCCTCATCTAAATCCTCATCTAAATCCTCATCCAAATCTTCATCCAAATCCTCGTCCAAATCCTCGTCCAAATCCATTAAATCTTCATCCAACAAATCCTTTAGGTGGCTGGTTTCTGCCTGATCCATTTCTTCAAGCAGATCTTCTGAGTCTTCTGTATCCCTTTGAGTTTCTGTTCGATTAAACTCCAGAGGCAACTCACCTTGTTTTGCCTGGGATTCTGCATCAGATTGATCAGTTACAGAAGAACGTTTGCGCCGCCGACGTTGATTGGGATACTCAAATCCTGATTCTTCGTCTTCTGATTCTTCCTCTTCCGATTCTATCGAAAGTTGGGGAGAGGGAGAAACCGACAACGATTTAGGTTCAATCCGCTCCACCAGCTTGGGTTTTGGCTTCGTCGCTGACGTCCCTGACCCTGGCGTGCGATTAGCTCGCTTTTGCTGGATGAGGGCTTCATAGTCCGACTCCAACAACGTGCTTTTGAGCAGGCGGCTAATCGTTGAATTACTGACACCATAACGATCAGCCAGGGTTGAGGTTGTCTCTTCTGGCTGTCGATACAAGTTCAAAATATTTTTTTTATCGGTTTCAGTTAGTTTTCTTGGACTCATAGCTAATTTTAAGTTCGCCGACGTGAACCGCGACGAGAACGACTGGAGACGTCATATTCTAGGGCAGCGCCTATGGCAAAAAGTAAGGCACTAAATATAAAGAAGACATCTAGGAGACCCCCACTTTCATAGTCCTGACCACGAGCCTGAGCCAGAGTGCCATAAGCTTTAAACCCCATATCCGCAATGTATAGGGAAAATGTTGCTGCGGCAATCATGCGCCATGATTGGGCAAAGCGCCCCCCCCAAAATGCTAACAAAAGTGTTGAGGCAATGATGAGTAGGAAAACATCAAAAACGATGTATACAAAATTCAACGTTTTTGATAAAGGACTCAGGGCTTGATCCAGGGAAATAACCCAACCGGGCAACTTGCCAGTTTCAGGAACCTCAGCTTCAGTTGTTGCAGCAGCTTCAGGTGGGCTAACTGCCACCCGTAGTGAAAGAGAAGCCACCAAGCGGGGCGATACTGTCGCTGTTGCTGACTCAGTTGTTGGCAATACAGAATTGTCAGCCTCTGACTCTACGGCTACAGGAGGAGCTAATAAAACCCAAACCGCTAAAGCAATCCCCAAAGCAGCGATTAATCCCACCGTTACCCACTGCTTCCACTCTAAATTTAATCGCCTCGGCAGAACGGCTAAAATCATGCCCCAACCAATACAGATATAAGAAATCACGTAAAAGAAATCGGCAGGGGATACATCGGGGTCAAGACCAAAGTATAGCTCCCATACGCCAAATATCAAGTTGGCGATAAAGTAAAAAAGCATACCTAAACCAATTCCCAGCCAGACATTGCGTCCACTGGCAATCTGAGGGCTACGCCAATTTCTATAGCAGAGTAAAGCAGCTCCCAAAAAGGGCAAACACTCTAGGACATAAGTGCTAAAGGAGTACCAAAAGGGATACTCTTCTCCCGGTGGTTTGACGCTAAACAGTAGAAAAAACAGCATAGACACTACTGCCCACCCAATTCCTAGATAGACGATATTCTGACCTGTGAGTAGGGATTGAGTTCCAGATGACTTATCTACAGAGCTGCTCATAATGCTTTCTTTATTTTGAAATCTCTAACAATGGCAATTACGTAAGCAATACTTATTTATAAACTTAGCGGCTGATGTCCTAAAATTCCATCTTGGCAACCATCCATGATACATTTATTTATCCTTGACGTTCTATTATTGCCACAACTTTCCTAGGGGAGAGGATTTGAGCCACTCCATAAACTGACTTTGCTCATTAGCTGGCATATCCTGCAAGATATCGCCCACTCCTTCGGCAAAATTCGCATTGCCAAAGTATTCCTTCCCCAAGCGATAGAGTTCCTGCAATAGAGTAATCAGATGGTGTTCTTCCCATGGAGGAACTTGTAGGGTGTTGAGCGGATCGACAGTCAGTAAGTGATTCACGGCTTCCGGCGAATCGGCTTGGGGAAAATGCCACTGTTGAAAGACATCCGTGATATCCTTCTGAAACAATCCCGCTTGCCTATTTCCAAGTAAATCTTCAACATCCAGGTAAACTGTTTGCAGCAGTAGGAGACAGGCTTGGGTATAGGGAGCAATTTTGGTATCCGGACCGCCTTCTGTACCTAATTGCTCTAGACGAATCTTTCCCCACACACTAAAGCGGTCAGGTTCTTCTAGTAAAACACAAGCTTTTCCCTGATTATCTGTCAAATCTCGCCAGAAGGAGCGGGCTTCTTCTTCCTGATGAGCGCGAAACACGCTGATCAAGCGAAAGGTTTGCCCTTGATAACTGAGAATCGGGATTTGCTGCTCTCGCTTCGGGTGCTGAATGCTAGAAATTTCAACATCCTGCCTTTTCAGAATAAACATAACACTGGCAAATGACTCCTGACCGGGCTAGGGTGGTGCTACAGGACGAGCTGTAATCTAATTAACCATCTATCTTGTCTATTTTGTCTGGGACTTGGGCGAGTCACACAGAAGCCTATCCAGTTTGTGAGCCAATCTCCTAAACTGACAACTTATATGTTTGTCGTGGCTGGATAACTCATCCATGCCCCAAGGTATGAGTGCGATAGTTGACACAAGTTTTGCTCCATTATCTATGTTGGTCTATAGTAGTTTACCTTGACCTCAAGCTACTTGAGTCTTTAGTTTCCTCAAATATTGGGGCAAACACCTCGCACACGCAACAACCAATGTCGGCTACAATGTTACAATCATCAACGATATCCTAGATTTCTGCTACCCTAAACGATAATGAATCTTGCCAGTTAGGGGTTTAATTTTTGTATTATAAATCTATGCCCTCGTAGCTCAGGTGGATAGAGCAAGGGATTTCTAATCCTTTGGCCGTGGGTTCGAGTCCTACCGAGGGCGCTCTAAAATTGGGGAAAAGGTGATGGGACACAGGTGGATGTTAGCGTTAGCGAAACCCAGCCGGACGCCGTCCGGGAGTTGGGTATTAATCCAAACCGCTCCCACTCAAAACTGCTCCATCTTCATTACTCTAGATGCTGTTGACCAATAACCAATGACGAATGACACCTTAATTTTGTACAGCAAACCGGGTTGCCACCTGTGCGAAGGGTTACAAGAAAAGCTTGAACAGACTCAAACGTTAGATTTTCAGCTAGAGGTGCGGGACATTACCCAGCGGGACGATTGGTTCCAAGCTTATCAATATCAAGTACCAGTGTTGTGTTATCACAAAGATGGCAAAGAAATACCGCTTCCTCGCCCTTCACCCCGTTTGAGTGTGCCGCAGTTAGAGAAAATGTTACAGAAATATTTGTAAGCCGCAAAGAACAGCAGCCGACTGGGTATACGAATCGGCTGGAGGTTGGAGTTGGGGTGTTTGTCCTAATACACTGTAAATTAGCGTCTTTTGGTTTCGACCTCGCAGTTTAAAGGATTTAATCGGTTTAGCCTGATAGCGATCGCGTCTGTGTAATCATACCAAGCAACAGGAGTGCTAATCTGAAGTTCTCCGTTGCCCCTATCCCTCTCGTCGTGAGGAGTTGATTGACATGAAGCTACATGACTTACTAAGGGCAATTCCTAACGTGGTGGAAATGCCGAATCATCCAGCACTTGATGCCCAAATCACAGGAATCTGTACAAATTCCCACGCCTGTCAACCTGGCAATTTGTTTATTGGTATGCCCGGAACCCGTGTCGATGGTGGAGACTTTTGGCAAAGTGCGATCGCCTCTGGTGCTGTCGCGGCGTTAATTTCTCCCCAAGCGGCACAAAAACACCCGCCTCAGCCAAAACCTGATGCTGAACCGCCCTGCATTATCTGTGCCACTGACATGACAGTCGCCTGCGCCCAAGCAGCGGCGGCGTTCTATAACTACCCCACCCGCCAGCTTCAGTTAGTTGGCGTTACGGGTACGAATGGCAAAACTACCACCACCCATCTAATTGAATTTATCCTCACCCAAGCCCAGCGTCCCACTGCCCTTTTTGGTACCCTTTATGCCCGATGGCAAGGATTTTCCCAAACGGCGGTTCACACCACACCGTTTCCCGTAGAATTGCAACAGCAGTTACATTCAGCCGTAGCATCAGGCTGTGAGTTAGGGGTAATGGAAGTCAGTTCCCATGCCTTGGCACAAGGTCGGGTGTTAGGCTGTGAGTTTGATGTCGCTGTATTTACCAATCTCACCCAAGACCATTTGGATTTCCACCGCGATATGGAGGATTATTTCGCGGCAAAGGCATTATTGTTTAATTCCGATTATCTCCACGGCAAAGCGATTATTAATGCCGATGATCCGTATGGTAAGCGCTTAATCGAAAAAGTTGGACGCGATCGCACCTGGAGTTACAGTGTTCAAAATCCCTCGGCAGATTTGTATACGAGTGACTTGACTTATACACTGATTGGTGTTAAAGGAACGCTACACACGCCAGTCGGTGATGTTACCTTCAATTCTCCCCTGGTAGGTCAGTACAATTTGTCCAATGTGTTAGCTGCTGTTGGTGCAGTGTTAAATTTAGGGTTAGATCTAAAAACAGTAGTCACCACCTTAAACCAATTTCCGGGAGTACCGGGGCGGATGGAACGGGTGCAACTTAAACCGGATCAGGATATTAGCGTAATTGTCGATTATGCCCATACACCAGATAGTTTGGAGAACTTGCTCAAAGCCGCCCGACCGTTTATTCAGGGGAGAATGATTTGCGTATTTGGATGTGGAGGCGATCGCGATCGCACCAAACGTCCGAAGATGGGGAAAATTGGCGCAGAATTAGCCGATGTCGCGGTTGTGACCTCCGATAATCCTCGTACTGAAGACCCAGAACGGATTATTCAAGATATCTTAGAAGGGATTCCGGCGACTGTAGAGCCAATCGTAATGAGCGATCGCGCCACAGCGATTCGCACGGCTATCTTAGACGCCAAACCGGGTGATGGGGTGCTAATTGCCGGAAAAGGTCACGAAGACTATCAAATACTAGGAACCGAAAAAATTCACTTCGATGACCGTGAACAAGCGCGAGAGGCTCTAGAGCGCCGATTTAGTTGATTGGTCATTGGTCATTGGTCATTGGTCATTGGTCATTGGTCATTGGTCATTGGTCATTGGTCATTGGTCATTGGTCATTGGTCATTGGTCATTACGTGAAGTCGGGGCGGGTTTAGTTACATCTGGGTGTAACCAAAAAGATAGTAGTAAAACCCGCCCCTACACAATCTCCCCCATCTTCTCCACAACCTAATGAACTCACCACCGACACCGGATTTGTCCCTTTACCAGCTAGCGCTGGATAATTTGACAACACCTCAGTCTCTCTCAATCAGTCCAGTGGGACTCAAAACCTTGATTGGAGCTATGGTTGATGTCCTGATTGAAGAAAAAATCCCCGCCACAATCTGGGTGAAGTCCCCATCTGTCGCCGGGTGGCGGGAGGAACTGTGGCGGTATCGACAACAGAGGGGTATTCCGCAAACCCTCTATTGGTGTAACTGTGTTGGTGAAGTCTCTGATGCGATCGCGTCCCAGGATGACCTAGCCGCGAACCCTGATGCTCAACTCTTTCCCATTCAGCTAGCCGCCGGAAGCCAGCTTAAACGCGAATCGTTTTTATTAGTTCTGTCTGAGCAATTGACCACTCTGATTGTGGCATATCAGCTACCTGAGGGAGAAACTTCTCATCAGTCTCAGTCATGGCTGGCTATTTGTACATTTGAACGACGAGTGATCTATCGGGTGTTGCAGAGACTCAGAGGAAGTATTGCGATCGCGGATAGTACGCCTGATGAGCTACTTGCTGGAGGGAACAACCGATTTTCCTTGGTTCAATCAACAGATGAGAAGACGTTAATCACCCAGGTATTAGTTAAACAATTACAACGAACGGCGGAAATTCTCCAGTCAGGAACAATGGCTGAATCGGGACAGGATAGCGCCATTACCCAATTAACCCATCACCTCAGCCATAAAGACGAACTCCTACGGCGAGTGGCGCAGGAACTGAAAACTCCATTAACGAATATGAAAACAGCGCTGAGTCTCTTGGAATCGCCTCAACTCAAACTCGCCCAGCGTCAACGTTACCTACAGCTTCTCAATAGTGAATGCGATCGGCAAAATTCATTAATTGTGGGATTGTTGGATTTAGTTGCAGCCGACGAACCCCAAGCGGGAGTCAAATCTGTCGTGGAATTGGCAGAAATTATTCCCGGTGTGGTGAGTACCTATCAACCATTGGCTCAAGAGAAAGGAATTCAAGTCGGTTATACGATTCCCGCAGATCTACCGAGGGTTTCCTGTTTAGAAACCTGGTTACGGCAAATCGCCATTAATTTACTGCACAATAGTCTCAAATTTACTCCCGCCGGAGGTCAGGTGAGGGTACTGGGAAGTCTTCAGGGGGAATATGTTCAGTTGGCATTTACTGATACAGGAAACGGAATTGCAGCCAGTGAAATTCCCAAGATTTTTGATAGTTTTTATCGAGGACGCCCCATTCCTGGTGAAGAAATGGGAGCGGGTTTGGGATTGACCATTGTGCAGCAATTATTATTACGTTGTGGAGGTTCGATTTCGGTAACCAGTCAAGTAGGGAAAGGATCGACATTTAAAGTATTATTGCCTGTTGTTGGTGATGCTCAATGAGACAGGTTGTAAAAATACTGGCAAGTTTTACCTCACTTTTGGTCAATTCCTGAACTATCGCTGTTACGCTAAGCTGTCATGCATTTAAATTGGGTATTAGTAGCGAGCAAGATGCAAAGCCTGCGGCATGGCTTCGCTAAAGCCTGCGGCATGGCTTCGCTAAACGCACTACAAGGCTTTCGCCATTATTGACATTAAGGTTTAAATGC